>NZ_JBEXSX010000012.1:0-178871 GCF_040613835.1 Streptomyces sp. NPDC006207
CCACTACGAGGACGACTCGCCGCCTTGCGATGCACCGCACCAGACGCCGCTGGGCCCGCCCTTCGGGCGGCCGGCGCTCATTTGACGACACGACCGAGCGCTGCCCGCACCGCCAACGCGGTGGCCGTCCGGTCCGCGCCGTCCGCCCGTGGGGGAGCGGGGGTACGGATCATCCCCGCGGGACCGTGGACGTCCGGCGCGCCCCTGCGCGCCGGACGGGGCAAGGGAAAGGAGCAACCCCAGTGGACATGAAACTCGAGGTCGTGGTGGTGCCCGTCGCCGACGTCGACCGGGCCAAGGACTTCTACGTGGGCCTCGGCTGGCGGCTGGACGCGGACCTCACCACCGGCGAGGACTTCCGCGTGGTCCAGGTGACCCCGCCCGGCTCGCCCTGCTCGGTCATCTTCGGCACCGGGGTCAGCTCGGCGGCGCCCGGCTCGGTCCAGGGCCTCCACCTGATCGTGGAGGACGTGGTCGCCGCCCGCGAGGAACTCGTGGGACGCGGGGTCGAGGTGGCCGGACCGTTCCACGACGCCGGAGGGATCTTCCACCGTGCCGGGACGGAAGGACGTGTGTCCGGCCCCGACGCGGAGCGACGCAGTTACTGCTCCTTCGCGTCGTTCAGCGACCCCGACGGCAACGAATGGGTGCTCCAGGAGATTACGGAGCGGCTGCCGGGCCGCTGACCTCCGCCCCTGGTGCCGTACGGTGCCGCACCGCGGTCGCGCGCCGCGCCCGTGGTGCGGAACCTTCACACGGCGGCGACGGCCTTCTGAGGCCCGGTCACGCCGAGGATGGCGAGGCAGTTCGTCCACAGCGGGCTGAGGCGCCCGGTGTCGTTGTACAGCTTGGCGAAGAGCACCTGTCCCTCGAGCTGGGCGACGATCGACGCCGCGGCCGCGTGGGTGTCGGCGACGGTGACGTCGCCGCGCTCGCGGGCCTCGGTGACGACCTCGTCGATCATGTCGACCTGCGTCTCGAAGATCTCCTGCAGCCGTCCGCGGATGGACTCCGTCTGGTTGCTCATCTCCAGCGTCAGGTTGCCGAACATGCACCCGGAGACCGTGCCGCAGGACTGCTGCCCCGCGTGCTGGCTCTCCTCGGTCGCCTCGAACAGCCTGCGCAGCCGCTCCAGCGGTGCCTCGGCGGCGCCCAGGATGCGGGTCCAGTCGCGCCTCTGCGCCGCCCAGTGCTCGTCGATGACGGTCAGGGCGAGGGCTTCCTTGGACTCGAAGAAGTAGTAGAAGCTGCCCTTGGGCACCCCGGCCGCCTTGCAGATCTCGGCCACCCCCAGGGCGGAGTAGCCGCGCTGCTCGATGAGCGTCTGCGCGGCAGTGATGATCTTCTCCCTGGCATCACTTGTGCGTCCCATGACAGCAGTATACGACCGATCGACTATTGTGTCGTCGACCGGCCGGTCCCGCTACTTGTCCCGGTCGGGAATTCCGACCGGCCCCCATCGTGGGCGCGCCGGCGGGACGTGCGCCAGGACCGGTTTCCTCCCTGCTGCGAGGCTGCGACTCCCACACGCCCCCCGTGACGGAGATCCGGCAGGCCAGGCCCTAGCATGGCGGCGTGGAGCTGCGTCAACTTCGGTATTTCGTCGCGGTCGCCGAGGAGCTGAACTTCGGGAGGGCGGCCGAACGGCTCCTCATCGCCGGGCCCTCGCTGTCCCAGCAGATCAAGGCGCTCGAACGCGACCTGGGGGTCAGGCTCTTCGACCGCGACCGCCGGTCGGTGTCGATCACCCCCGCGGGCTCGGCGCTGCTCCCGCACGTCCGGGCGCTGCTGGAGCGCGCCGACGACGTGGGGCGCCGCGCCAAGCAGCTGGCCGGCTCGGAGGCGGTGCGGCTCGGCTACACCAACTGGCTCCCCGCCGACCTGGCGGCCCGTGCGTCCGCGGTGGCCCGGCTGCACGTGGACGCGTGGGTCGGGCCCTCCCACACCCAGGCCGCCCGGGTGGCCGAGGGCGGCTTGGACCTCGCGATCTGCTGGGTGCAGACGGCGGACCTGGAGCGGTGCGGCCTGCGGTCCCGGCTCCTGGGCGCGGACCTGCTCTACGCGGTCTCCACCGGCGACGACACCAGTGCCGTCCGGGCCGAGGACACCGTCGTCCTCCTCGACGACGACACCACCACCTGGCAGTCGTGGAACGTCTACGCGGAGCGTTTCGCCGCCGACACGGGGGCCCGCACGATCCGTATCTCCGACGGCGGTATCACCGGCAGCGGATTCTTCGACCACGTCCGCCGCTGCCGCGGACCGGTCGTCAACTCCCCGAAGGGCCAGACCACCCCGCTCCCTCCGGACCTGGTCAAGCGGCCGGTGATCGCGCCCGAGGTCTACTGGACCTGGTCGCTGGTGTGGCGCGCCGACGAGGTCCGCGACTCGGTGCTGGCCGTGGTGGACGCCCTGGCCGAGGGCGTGGGCGACCTCGGCATCCACGGCCCGGACGTCTGGCTCCCCGACGGCGATCCCTACAAGCGATAGATTTTTGGCGGTATGCCGGAATTGTCGCTCGGTCCTCGCGGTTATAGGTGACCGGTCGGCTACTTCGCCGGCGCAGTCCACACCCCATCCGTCGGGAGCAGGTCATGAGCGTTGAAGGTCAGAAGGTCGCGATCGTCACCGGTGCGTCGCAGGGCATCGGTGCCGGTCTGGTCGAGGCGTACCGGAAGCTGGGGTACGCGGTGGTGGCCACGTCGCGGAACATCGGCGAGTCGGCGGACCCGGGGGTGGCGGCGGTGCGCGGGGACATCGCCGACTGGGACACCGCGGAGCGGGTGATCGCGACGGCGGTGGAGCGGTTCGGCCGGGTGGACACGCTGGTCAACAATGCGGGGATCTTCGTGGCGAAGCCGTTCACGGAGTACACCGAGGAGGACTACCGGGCCGTGATGGCGGTGAACCTGGACGGCTTCTTCCGCGTCACGCAGCTGGCGGTGGAGCGGATGCTCCAGCAGGGCGGGGGACACGTCGTCCAGATCTCCAGCAGCCTCGGGGACCAGCCGGACGCGAAGGTGACGTCGGTGCTGGCGTCCCTGACCAAGGGCGGCCTGCAGTCGGCCACGAAGGCGCTGGCGACCGAGTACGCGACGCAGGGCATCCGGGCGAACGCGGTGGCGCTGGGGACGATCAAGACCCCGATGCACCCGGTGGAGACCCACGAGATGCTGGCGGGCCTGCACCCGGTGGGACGCATGGGCGAGATCGACGACATCGTCGAGGCCGTCCTGTACCTGGAGAGGGCGCCCTTCGTGACCGGTGTGGTGCTCCCGGTCGACGGCGGCCAGAGCGCGGGCCGCTGACGTGCGCCGGCCTCCGCCGTGGTGGGAGGCAGGGCCTTCCGCCGCGGAGGACGCCGGTCGTGGCGTGCCGACCGGCCGTCGGACCAGCTACGGCCTGGAACGACTCCTGGACGTCCTGCCCGCGGCGCCCCGCCCGTGGCGGCTGCGCCACGGGCGGGTGCACGACGCCGTCCTGTGCTTCCCCGTCCGGCACGGCCCGCGCGAGCTCGGCACCCAGCGGCGTCAGGTGCGCAGCCCCCTGGACCTGCCGGAGGTGCCGGAGGAGGCCGCGGACGACGCCCTCCTGGTCGTCTCCGAGCTGGTCACCAACGCCGTCACGCACGGCACCTCCGAACACGGCCGGGGCCTGCCGATCGTCGCCGCCCTCGCGTCGGACCACGGTCTGACGGTCCGCCCCGGCGCCGGTGTCTGCTGGG
Organism: Streptomyces sp. NPDC006207; assembly: GCF_040613835.1. Lineage (NCBI taxonomy): Bacteria > Bacillati > Actinomycetota > Actinomycetes > Kitasatosporales > Streptomycetaceae > Streptomyces > Streptomyces sp. NPDC006207. The sequence goes on from NZ_JBEXSX010000012.1 coordinate 3,725, forward strand.
CCGACCTGCCCCTGGACCGCCCCCGGCGGTGCGGCGCAGGCGGCGACCAGGCGGCATGCGTCGCGCTGACGACGGCTTTCGCCGCGCTTCTGCTCGTCGCGGTCTTCACGGCGGGCTGCCTGCTGCAGCTCGTCTGAGACGGGGCGAGGGAGGAGCCCGCGCCCCGTCCCGGCGCCTTACAGGTCGAGCTGGTACTCGATCGCCTGGTGCGTGGGTCGGTAGCCCAGCGCGTCGTTGATGTTCCGCATGGGCCGGTTGCCGTCGGCGGTGTCGGTCAGCAGACCGTCGAGTCCGGGGTGGCGCTCGCGCGCCTGCCGGATCGACTCGGCCTTCATCCACCGCCCCAGGCCGTGTCCCCGGTGCTCGGGCAGGACTGCGGTGCCGTAGTGCTGGCCGTCGCCCTTGCCGTCGCCCGGGACGACCAGCTCGGTGAACCCGGCGATGGAGCCGTCCGCATCGTCGACGGCCACCACGGTGTGCAGCAACTCCCCTCGCGCCTCGACGGCTTGGGCGGCAGCACGGACCCGGTCCACGTCCCAGGTCACCGTGCCGTAGGCGACGTCGTCCATCGGCATGTCGTCCATGGCCCGGCGTGACGCGGCGAACGTCGTGGCGAGGTCATCGGGCACGGTCCCGTGCCATGACGCCAGCCGGTATCCGGGGTGCGGACGCTCGACGAGTTCACCGAGGGCACTGATGTCCACGTCGGCCATCGGGAGCCGGGCGAACGTCAGCGCGAGGGCCCTGCGGAAACCCCGTGCCAGGAGGAAACGGTCGCCGGGCGAACCGGCCTCGGCCTGGGCGATGACGCAACGCCGGCCGTCCGCCCGGGCAGCCGCCACGGCCGCGGCGAGCAGCCGCGAGCCGACGCCGCGGCGCCGCTCGACCGGATGGACGTGGAGCTTCAGTTCGGTGAGGTGTTCCTGCCCGGGACCGCTGAACAGGCGCAGGAACGCCGATCCGAGAGGAATCGCGTCCGCGTCGCTCGCCAGCCACGCCAGCCGGTAGCCGGACGGGCCGTGAGCGGGGTCGGTCAGTGGGGTGATGCGCATGGACAAGGTGTCTCCGTCGTGAGGAGGTGGGAAAGGGAACGCGGGACCGACTGCCGGGCACTCCTGCACATGTGCCGCACACCTCCTCGTCGACGAAGCCGGCCGGTGACACCCGGTCGGCCGGGGGACGCTAACGGTTCCCGCAGGTCGACGGCAACCCGATTCGGATCCGGCAGCCCGGGACCTCGCGGTCCCCCTCGACGGCTTCGTCACGGCCTCGCCGCCGCGCGTGAGCTCCGCGGTGACGACCTCGACGTCGTCCTCATGGCCGGCGGCGTCACGATCGGCCCGGCGCTCGACGCCGGGCGGTCGACACGCTCACGCTGCACCTTGCCCCCGTCCGGCCGGACGCCGCACGCCGCTGTTCACCGGCGCAGCGTGACCCCGACCTCGACCGTGACGCACATGACCCACGACCGCCCCTGACGGCCCCGCAGGGCTCAGGACGAGGGGGAGGGGCTGCCCACGCCCTGTTGCTCCCCGCCGGGGGCCGGGGCCGTCGACCCGGGCCGCGGGAGGGCCGCCCGTACGGCGGGAAGCGTCAGGACCAGGGCCACGGCCGCGAGTTGCCAGACCGCACCGAAGCCCAGCACCCCCGCGACGCCGAACAGGACGGACACCGGACCGGCCGCCGCGAGGCCCACCGGCCCGAGCGCGAAGGCGCCGAAGGTGCCGTAGGCGCTGACCCGGGCGAGCGCACTTGGCGGCACCTGGGACTGCGTGGCCGTGGCGTAGAGGGTGCCGCACACGGCCGAGCCGACTCCGGCCGCCAGCGCGGCGGCGCAGATCCAGGGCAGCGGCCGCCCGGTGGCGAGGGCGGCCGACGGCATGGCCCAGCCCAGGGTGGCGGCCGTGCCCACGAACAGCGGCCGGCGGGGCCGGCGCCCCAGCATCGCCACGCCGCCCGCCACTGCTCCCGCCCCGTACAGGGCCATGACCAGGCCCCAGGAGCTCGGCCCGCCGAGATTCCGCTGGGCGACCAGCGGCCCGAGGACGAGGAACGGCGCCCACACGAAAAGGTTGAACAGGCAGACGTGGACCGAGGTGACCCACAGCCAGGTCCGGGAGCGGAACTCCGTCCAGCCCTCGCGCAGCTCCGCGACGAAGGACGAGGCAGGCCCCGCGGCCCGGACGGTCCGCGGCAGCAGGAGCAGGGCCACGACGCTCACCCCGTAGCTCACGGTGTCCACGGCGAGGACCGCGGAGGCGCCCGCGGCCGCCGTCAGGACGCCCGCGATCGCCGGGCCCGCGATCGAGGCCGCCGATCGGGCCACGCCGAGCAGCGCGTTGCCGTCGGAGAGCGCGTCACCCGGCACGATGCGGGGGACGAGCGCGTCGAGAGCCGGGGTGAACAGGGCCTCGGCCGCGCCCCAGACGACGACCAGCGCGATCAGCGTGACCATGTGCGGATCACCGCCGAGGAGGGCCAGGGCGAGGCCGGCCTGGGTGAGGCAGCGGGTGACGTCCGCGGCGAGCATCACCTGCCGGCTGCCCCACCGGTCGGTGAGGACGCCTCCGGCGAGCAGGACCAGCACCAGCGGCAGGATCCGCGCCGCGAGGACCAGGCCGAGCTCGGTGCCCCCGCCGCCGGTCTCCAGGACCGCGAAGGCCAGCGCGACCGACGCCATCGACGATCCGAACAACGAGGTGGTGTAGCCGATGAAGAAGCGCCGGAAGTCGCGTTCGCGCAGGACCGCGGGGTGGAGATCGAATGCCATGGGCGCAGCGTGCAAGGGGCGCGCGGCGACACGCCAGGCCCGCGAAAGAAATTATTGAGTCGGGTCGAATCAACTTAGGATGGCAGCAGTTCACACCACAGGGTGATTTACTGCGGTCGATCTCGGGATCGACAGGGGAGGGGCGTCGCATGACCCAGCCGGTGGAGTACGCCGTCGCTGTCGACCGCTTCCTCGCCGCCTCCGGGCTGGGCGCAGGCTCGCGGCGGGTCTACCGGATCGCGCTGGCCACCTGGGCCTGGGGGCTCGTCGACCGCCCCCTGCCCGTCGGCGGAGGGCGCCGTAACGCCGAGCCCCCGGCGGTACCGCTGGCCCTGCTCGACGCACCGGGTACCGCGGGGCGGCTACGCGAGGCCTTCACGGCACGGTCCGCGGCGGTCGGTGCCCGCACCGCCAACCGTGAACTGTCGGTGCTCTGCAGCGCCGTGACGTGGTGGCGTGCGCAGGGCTGGCTGTCGGGCGACCCCACGCAGGACCTGCGGGCGCTGCCCGTGCCGAAGGCACGCCGAGCCGGGGCCGGACTCGGCGCCGACCAGGTGCGTGAGGTGCTCCGGCTGTCCGCGCCGCTGCGGGAGCAGGCGTTCTGGCATCTGCTCCACGAGACCGGGGCCACCATCGAACGGCTGCTCGCGCTGGACGTCGGCGACCTCGACCTGCCGGACCGCCGCACCCGCCGGAGCACCGGGGTGCCGCTGCGCTGGGGGGACGGATCGGCCCGGTTGCTGCCGCTGCTCGCCCTCGGGCGGGTCGACGGGCCGCTGTTCCGCACCGGCCGCGGGCGGCTCTCCTACCGGCGCGCCGCGGAGTTGTTCACCGCCGCCACGCGCCCGCTGGACGTGCGGGGGCGCGGCTGGACGCTCCGCCAACTCCAGGCGGCGGGCCGGCGCTGACCCGTCCGCCGCCCGCCGCCCGCCGCCCGCCGACCAGCGTCCGGCGTCCTGCGTCCTGCGTCAGCCGAGGACCCGCAGGGCGCTCTCGACGGCGGCGGCCATCTGCGTGCGCGCGGAGGAGAGGTAGCGCCGCGGGTCGACGGTGGCGGAGTCGGCCGAAAGGAAGCCGCGCACCGCGCCGGTGAAGGCGATGTTGAGTGCCGTACCGATGTTGATCTTGACCATGCCCGCGGCGACGGCGCGCCGCAGTTCGTCGTCGGGGACGCCGGTGGAGCCGTGCAGGACCAGCGGGACGGTCACCGCACCGCGGAGACGGGCGATCAGGTCGTGGTCGAGCCGTGCCGTGCGGGTCGTCATGGCGTGCGAGCTGCCGACGGCGACCGCGAGGGCGTCGATCCCGGTGGCGGTCACGAAGGCGGCAGCCTCGTCGGGGTCGGTGCGGGCCCCTGGGGCGTGCACGCCGTCCTTGCCGCCTATCTCGCCGAGTTCGGCCTCCAGCCACAGACCGTGGTCGTGCGCCCAGTCCGCCGCGGCGCGCGTGGCGGCGACGTTGCGTTCGTGGGGGAGGGTGGACGCGTCGTACATCACGGAGCCGAAGCCGCAGTCCGCGGCACGGCGCAGCAGGGCCTCGTCGGTGACGTGGTCGAGGTGGAGGCCCACGGGGACCGCGGCCGACTCGGCCACCGCGGCGGTCGCGCGGGCGATCGGGGCGAGGGAACCACCGTGGAAACGGACCGCGTTCTCGCTGATCTGGCAGACCGCGGGGCGTCCGGCCGCCTCCGCGCCGGCGACGACCGCCTCGGCGTGCTCCAGGGTGATGACGTTGAAGGCGCCGATCCCGCGCCGGTCGGCGTGCGCCGCGCGGACGAGTTCGGCGGTGGGGACCAGCGGCATGACGCGGCGACCTCTCGATGGAATGATGTTGAGCGAAGATGATGGTTCGACCTGGAAAAGGCGCAGAAGTGTGCGCTGCCACGCGTGGGCGCGGCGCCGGGCCGGCACACCCACCGACAGGGGGCGAGGAGATGGCGGGACCACAGGCCCGATGGAGCGCGCTGCTGGAGATGCTGACCCGCGACGGGAGCGTCGAGGTCGAGGCCGCAGCAGCCGAACTGGCGGTGTCCGCCGCGACGATCCGGCGCGACCTGGACGAACTGGCCCGGCAGAACATGGTCACCCGCACCCACGGCGGCGCCGTGATCAACGCGATCGCCTATGACCTGCCACTGCGTTACAAGGCCGCCCGCAACGCCCCGGAGAAGGAGCGCATCGCCCGGGCGGCGGCGGCCCTGGTGAAGCCGGGCACGGTGGTCGGGCTCAACGGCGGCACCACGACCACCGAGGTCGCCCGCGCCCTCGCCGCGCGCGCCGACCTCGGCGACAGCGGCACCGAGACCGCGCTGACCGTCGTCACCAACGCGCTGAACATCGCCGGTGAACTGGCCGTCCGGCGGCACGTGAAGCTGGTGGTGACCGGCGGTGTCGCCCGGCCGGCCTCGTACGAGCTGATCGGGCCGCTGGCCGCGGAACTCCTCGCGCAGCTCACCCTCGACCTGGTCTTCCTCGGCGTGGACGCCATCGACGTCACCCATGGCGCGGCGGCCCGGCACGAGGGCGAGGCGAGCATCAACCGTGCGCTCGCCCGGCGCGCCGAGCGGGTCGTGGTCGTCGCCGATGCCTCCAAGTTGGGGAAGCGTGCCTTCGCGCGGATCTGCCCGGTCGAGGAGGTCGACGTCCTGGTGACGGACCGGGACGCCCCGACCGCGCTCACCGAGCCCTTCGCGGCGGCGGGCGTGGAAGTCGTCCGCGCCTGACCTGGCCTGCCGTCGCACCGGCCGTCTCCCCCTTCCGCCGTCCCGCCACCGTATGAAGCTGCATGCAATTTTCTGCAGGAAAATTGCTAGGGTCGAGCAACTTCACACATGATGCTCGACCGGGCGTGCTCGGTGTCAAGGGCCGCCGGACAGGGACGGAGTCCATCGATGAGCGAGAGCAGGACCGAGACCGAGATACGGACCCAGCCGGAGTGCTGGCGCCGCGCCATCGGGCTCGCGGACGACGCGGAGACGGCGGCGTGGCGCGCCGTGATGCCCCGGGCCGGTGAACGGGTGGCGGTGGTGGGCTGCGGCACCTCGTGGTTCATGGCGCACGCCTATGCCCTGCTCCGCGAGACCGCGGGGCAGGGTGAGACGGACGCCTTCGCCGCTTCGGAGATGCCGGCCGGCCGGGCGTACGACCGGGTCGTCGCCCTTACCCGGTCCGGCACGACGACCGAGGTGCTGGAGGTGCTGACCCGGCTGCGCGGCACCGCCCCCACGGTGGCGGTCACCGCCGATCCCGCCACCCCGGTCATGGAGCTGGCCGGCGCGGCGGTGGTGCTGGACTTCGCCGACGAGACCTCGGTCGTCCAGACGCGCTTCGCCACCACCGAACTCGTCCTGCTGCGCGCCCTGCTGGGGGAGGACCTGACCGGACTGCCCGCCCAGGCGGAGGCGGCGCTCGCCGCGCCGCTGCCCGACGGGCTGCTGGAGACCGAGCAGTTCACCTTCCTCGGCCGCGGCTGGGCCTACGGCGTCGCGCAGGAGGCGGCGCTCAAGATGCGGGAGGCGGCCGGCGCCTGGACGGAGGCGTACCCGGTCATGGAGTACCGGCACGGCCCGATCAGCGTCACCGGGCCCGGCCGGGTGGCCTGGTGGTTCGGCGACCCCGCGGACCTCCCGGCCGGGCTGGCGGGGGAGATCGCCCGCACCGGCGGACGCCTGGTGGCCCTGGGGCGCGACCCGCTCGCCGACCTGGTCGTCGTCCAGCGGCTGGCCGCCGCGCTCGGTGCCGCACGCGGCCTCGACCCGGACGCGCCCCGCCACCTGACGCGCTCGGTGGTGCTGGCGGACGGCCGGGGCTGACGGGCGGGCCGACCTACGACCCCCGACCCCGTCCGCCGTGACGTGAACGCCGTCCCCGCCCCGAGGAGGGGCGGGGACGGCATCACGTGCGGTTTGTCATGTGCGGTTTGTCAGGACTTGTACCACTTTTGGTTCTTCGTCCCGTAGCACGTCCACAGCTGGAGCGGGGTGCCGGCGGCCGTGCCCTTGTCGACCACGTCGACGCACTTGTTCTTGTTCGTCAGGTCGCTGGACGTGTTGAGCCTGAACTGCTGGGCCCAGCCGCCGTTGCAGCGGGCCAGTTGTATGACCGCACCGTCCGTGAACGAGGCGGCGGCCAGGTCCATGCACATGCCGAAGGCGCGTACGGTCCCGTCGGAGCGGAAGTCCCACTTCTGCCAGGCGCCGCCGTCGCAGTCCTGGATCTGCAGCCGGGCGCCGTCGCGGCCGGTGCTGTTCTTCGCGCCGCTGACGGCGATGCAGCGGCCGCTCTGCGAACTGCGGATCCGCACGCCGGGCACGATGGCGGGCTGCTGCGTCTTGCTGGGTGTGGGCTGGCCGGCCGACGAACCCGATGTGGAGCCCGACGAGCCGCCGGAACCGCCGGAGGCCGAACCGCCGCCGGTGGCCGAACCGCCGCCGCTCCCGCCGCTTCCGGTGCTCCCGCCGCCTCCGGTGCTGCCGGGTTCACCGCCCACTGCCGGAAGGCCGCCTCCGGTGCTGCCGGTGCCGCCCGCCGCGCCGCCGCCGTTCGTGCCTCCCCGGGGCCCGGAGGCCGGCGGGACGTTGCCGCCCCCGGCGGGGGAGCCCTTGGTTCCGTTCGTGCCGGGCGACGCCGGCAGGACGCCGCTCTGCGAAGCGCTGGGTTGGACGGCCGCCACCGGGTCGCCCTTGCCGCCCCCGTCGGGCAGCACGTCAATTCGTGCCATCAAGGGCACGACCAGTACCGCGCAGCCGATGACGGCCGACGTGGTCGCCAGAACGCTCCACGCCCGCCTGTCCGGCAGCAGCCGCCGGTGCGGCAGCGAGGGGCGTCGGGCGAAGGTGTCCGCGAAACGGGGCGTGGCCCCGTCGAGAACCTCGGGGTCCCGTGGATCGGGATGGGGAGGCACGTGGTCTCCTGTCGGCTCGGGAATCTGCGCGGAAGCGTAGGGCGCGCGTCCGCCCTTCGATTTCGGCAAGGTGAACAATAGTTTAAGATTTCACCAAGTGTGACAGTGAATGATCGAATATGCGCCAACACTGTGGTCAGAGCATCTCGTTCAGCAGCTTAATCTTTACGCCATGTGTGTGAACGAGTCCGACTGTCGTGAGGGCGAGGCGGACATCCTCGCGGACCACGACACCGGCGGCGCCGACGAACACAGTGCTGTCGCCAGCCTGATCATCGCCGAGCGGGACAGTCTCCGGAGGTTCGTCACCGGCCTCATGGGCCGCGACGTGCATGCCGCGGAGGACGTGCTGCAGGAGACCCTGCTGCGTGCCCTGCAGCGCGCCGGGCGGCTGGACGTGCACGAGCGTCCGGTCCGCATGTGGCTCTTCCGGGTCGCCCGCAACCTGGTCGTCGACCATCGCCGCCGCGACCGCTCCGTGCCCGTCGGCATCACCGCCGCGGACTTCGCGGGCACCGCGCTCGACCACGCCGGCGACCACGCCGGTCTCGTCGAGGACCGGTCCGTGCTCCTCGCCGCGCTGAGCGCCCTGCCGCCCGCGCACCGCGAGGCCGTGGTCCGGGTGCACGTGATGGACCAGACCGGGGCCGACGCCGCCGCCGAGATGGGCGTACCGCGGGGCACCGTCAAGTCCCGGACCCACCACGGCGTGCGGGCCCTGAGGGCCGAACTCGCCCGCCGCGGCGTGGACGGAGTGGCCGCGTGAACGTCCCCGCCGGCTGGACCCGGCTCATCGCGCTCATCGGTCTGCTGATCCTCGTCGTCGTGGTGGCGCACTGGCTCGTCCGCCGCAAGGGGGGCTGGGGCGCACTGCGCCGCCGCGTCGTGCGCGAACTGACGACGGCCGCACGCGCCTTCGCCACGCCCGTCCGCACGCAGCTGCGGCACCGCAGCGGCCTGCGTGTGCTCGCGCGCCTGCTGCGCGACGACGCCGGGTGGACGGATGCGGCGACCGCGCTGCGCCGCGCCGCCGCCGAACGGCCCGGCGCCCGGCCGTACGCGACGCTGCTGGGCACCGACGTCGTCGGCGTGTACGTCGCCCACGGCCACGGCGAGGGCGCGCTGCCCGAACCCTGGGCCCGCGACGCGGCCGAGCCGCGCCTGTGGTGGATCGGCCGCGCTGACCTCGGCACCGCACCGGAGACCGGGCACGGCGGCGAGGCCCCCGTGCTCGTCTGCCTCGGCAGGGCCGGTACGGACGCGGTGCTCCTCAACCTGACGGCCGTTCCCCCGGCGGTCTCCGTCACCGGCGAGCGGCGCACCGCCCGCGCGGTCCTGCAGGCCCTCGCGGCCCAGCTCGACGCCCGCCTCCCCGCTGGTCGCGTCGTGGTCGGCGCCGGGGTGCACCCCCGGCACGACGGCCCCACCGACGTCTTCGAGCGGCTCGACGCCGGCTACGCCGTGAGCGCCGAGGCACCGGAGCGCAACCGTCCGGCCCGCGTGCGCCTGCTCACCCTGGGCGTGGCCCACCACAGCACCCTGATCCTGGAAGCGGACCGGGACGGCCACCTGCGCCTGCACGGAGGCCCGCCCGCCCTCACCGTCGACGCGCTGCCCCTGGCCCGCGCCGTCGCCCGGCTGGTACGCACCCTGCCGCCCGTCCCCGGGGACGACGGTGGCTCCGGTCCGAACCCGCCGAAGGTGCTCGGCACCCTGTCAGCCGACGACGACCTCGTCGAGACCGGACTCCCGCCCACCGCCATGGCCGTCTCCGCGACCGCCCCCCGCCCCGAGCCCGCCCCCGCCGCCACCGAACACGGCGACGAGGACGGCGACCTCGCCGAGCCGACCGCATTCGGACCGGCGGGCGTCTCCGCCGCCACCGCACGCTCCTCGTCCTCGTGACGCCCGAACTGGGAAGACCGTGAACCTCACCATCACCACCGTCGACGGCGCGGACGGCGCGCGCCGCGACCACCTCGTAGGGCTGCCACCGCGCACCACCGTCGCGGACCTCTCGGCGGCCGTGGACGGGGCGCGAAGCCGCGACCTCTACCTCGACGGCCGCCGGCTCGACCCCGACGCGCCCGTCGATGCGGCGGGACTGCGCGAAGGCGGCGTCCTGGGCCTGGGTGCCCCCGGCAAAGACCCCGACCGGGTACGCGTCGGCGCCGGGACCGACGCCGGACCGGTGCTCGCCGAGGTCCACGTGGTCTCCGGACCGCAGGCCGGGCGCACCTGGCGGCTCGGGTTCGGCAGCCACGAGGCCGGCTCCGGACCGCTCTGCGCGATCCGTCTCGAGGGCGACGGCGTCCCCGAGGGCGGCCTGTGGGTGACGGTCGGCGCCGACGGCTCCGCCCACTGGCACCGCACCAGCACCGCGCCCGGTGACGACGTGCGCGGCCGGGTTGCCGCGCCCCCGCCGGACGACGCGGTCACCGCCCTGCGCCGCACCCGTCCGCACAAGGTCACCACCGAGCGCACCGCCGCCCAGGGGCAGCCGGTGCCGTGGCCGCCCGGCGAGGACCTGACCGTCGGCTCCGTCCTGCTGAGGATGAGCGCGCCGGTCGAGGCGGACGCCGCCGTCACCGAGTCCGCGGACGGCTTCGGCATCGACTACAACCGCCCGCCGCGCATCGCCCCGCACCTGGACGGCGAGCGGGTGCGGCTGCCCTCGCCGCCCTCGCCCCCCGCCAAGCGGCCCTTCCCCGCGGCCATGATGATCGCCCCGGTGATCATGGGCTTCTTCATGGTCGCCATCTTCAAGTCGTACTACTTCCTCGCCTTCATCCTGCTCGGCCCGATGATGATGGTCTCCAACTGGGTCACCGGCCGGCGCACCGCCCGCAAGGAGTACGAGGAGGCGGACCGGCAGTACAACCGGCGCCGGATCGTGGTCGAGGACGGCGTCCGCGAGGCCGTCGCCCGCGAGCGCCGGGTACGCCATGTCACCGGCCCCGACCCCGCCGCCGTCGCCCTGATGGCCACCGGGCCGGGCAGCCGGCTCTGGGAGCGGCGCCGCCACGACCCCGACCACCTCGTGCTGCGGCTGGGCACCGCCGACCAGCCCTCGCTGCGCGAACTCGAGGACCCCGCCCGGGACGAGAACCACCGCACCATCCGCTGGAACATCCCCGACGCCCCTATCGCCATGGACCTCAGTGGCCATGGCGTGGTGGGCGTGGCCGGCCCCGCCGCCGAGGTGCAGCCGCTCGCTCGCTGGATGGCCGTGCAGGCGGCGGTGCTGCACACTCCCCGCGACCTGCGGATCGTGCTGCTCACCGATTCCAGCCGCGCCGGCGACTGGGCCTGGGTGCGCTGGCTCCCGCACGTGCGGCCCGCCGCGCCAGGCGGCCCGCTCGTCCTGATCGGCAACGACCCAGAGTCGACCGCGGCCCGCGTGTCGGAACTGGTCGCGCAGATCCAGGTGCGCAAGCGGGCCACGCGCTCCGACCGCAACGCCGCCCCCGTAGGCCCCGACGTCCTGGTGATCGCCGACGGTGCCCGGCGGCTGCGCGACGTGCCCGGCATGGTCCAGGTCCTCACCGAGGGCCCGGCCGTACGCGTCTTCAGCCTGTGCCTCGACGACCAGGAGCGGCTGCTGCCCGAGGAGAGCACCGGTGTGGTGCTCGCCGAGGCCGGCCGGCTCACCGTCAAGCGCCCCGGCACGCCCGACGTCCCGGGGGTCCGCGCCGACCACGTCACGCCCGAGTGGTGCGAGCAGGTCGCCCGCGCCGTGGCGCCGGTCCGCGACGTCAGCCCCGAGCACGACGCGGGACTCCCGCAGCGGGTGAAGCTGCTGGACCTGCTGAACCAGGAACCGCCCAGCGCCGAGAAGATCCTGGCGGGCTGGCGCTCCCGGCCCTCCGCCACCTCCTTCGTGCTCGGCAGCGGCTTCGAGGGCCCGTTCTCCCTCGACCTCGTGCAGGACGGCCCGCACGGACTGGTCGCCGGCACCACCGGCTCCGGAAAGTCCGAGCTGCTGCAGACCTTCGTCGCCTCCCTCGCCGCCGCCAACCGGCCCGACGAGCTGACCTTCGTCCTCGTCGACTACAAGGGCGGCAGCGCCTTCAAGGAGTGCGCGAACCTGCCGCACACCCTCGGCATGGTCACCGACCTCGACGCCCACCTGGTCGAGCGCGCCCTGGAGTCGCTGGGCGCCGAGCTGATGCGCCGTGAGCACGTCCTGGCCGCGGCCAACGCCAAGGACCTCCCCGAGTACCAGGCCAAGCGTGCCGCCGACCCCACCCTCGCGCCGCTTCCGCGGCTCCTGCTGGTGATCGACGAGTTCGCCACCCTGGTGCGCGAGGTGCCCGACTTCGTGCCCGGACTCATCAGCATCGCCCAGCGCGGACGGTCGCTCGGCATCCACCTGGTCCTGGCCACCCAGCGTCCCGCCGGTGTGGTGACCGCGGACATCCGCGCCAACACCAACCTCCGGATCGCGCTGCGCGTCACCGACCAGTCCGAGAGCCAGGACGTCATCGACGTCAACGACGCCGTCGACATCTCCGCCACCACCCCCGGCCGTGCCCTGGTGCGGCGCGGGCCGAAGTCCGCCGAGCCGTTCCAGACGGCCTGGGTCGGCGCCGAACGGCCGCGGCCAAAGAGCGAGGCGGAGACCGAGGCCGACAGCGGCGCGCGCAAGCCCGTCGTGGCGTCGGAGCTGTCCTGGGACGCACTCGGGCGGGCCGCGGCCCCGCCGGCGTCCGAGGTCGTCCTCACCCGGAGCGCCCAGGCACCCGCCCCCACCGACCTCCAGGTCCTGGTGGAGGAGATCCGCACGGCCGTGGACCAGCTGGAGGACTACACCCCGCAGCCCAGCCCCTGGCTGCCCGCGCTGGAGCGCCGGGTCCTGCTCGACGACCTCGACGCGATGAATCCCGTCCGCGAGGGACGCCTGCTGATCCCCTACGCCCTGGAGGACGTGCCGCAGCTGCAGCGGCGCCACGTGGCCGCCGCCGACCTCAGCAGCTTCGGCCACCTGTACGTCATCGGTGCGCCCCGCTCCGGCCGCACCCAGGTGCTGCGCACCCTGGCCGGTTCCGCCGCCCGCCACCAGAGCACCGCCGACGTGCACTTCTACGGCATCGACGCGGCCGGCGGCGGCCTGGCCGCACTCACCACGCTCCCGCACTGCGGCGCCGTCGTCCCCCGCCACGACACCGAGCGGCTGGAACGGCTGCTGCGCCGGCTCAACCAGGAACTCGTCAGCCGCCAGGAGCTGGCGCAGCGGCACAGCGCCACGGGTATCGACGAGCTCCGCAAGGTGCTTCCGAAGGCCGAACGCCCGGCGCACATCCTGCTGCTGGTCGACGGCTGGGACGCCCTGTCGGCCATGCTCGACGAGCACGAGTACAGCCACATGTACCAGGACATGGTCCGCCTGGTCCGCGAGGGCGCCGGCGCGGGCATCCACTTCATCGGCACCTCCGAACGCTCCCTGCTCAGCGGCCGCATGGCGGCGCACAACGACCACCGGCTGCTCCTGCGGCCCGGCGACCGCTCCGACGTCCAGGCCGTCGGCATGAAGCCCGGCAAGCTGCCGGCGGAGATCCCGCCCGGCCGCGGCTGGCACGTCCTGACCGGCACCGAGACCCAGATCGCGCTGCTCGCCCCCGGCGGCGGCACCGAGCAGGTCGAGGCGCTGCGCAAGATCGGGGCCGCGGCGCTCAAGCGCGACGCGCGGGTGCCGCAGGAGCGGCGCCCCTTCACGGTGGCCTCGCTGCCGCGGTCGGCGGAGTTCGCCGACGTCTACGACAAGGTGCCCGCGGGGCAGCGGCGGCCTCTGTGGGGCCTGCTCGGCATCGGCGGCGACGGGGGAGAGCCGGTCGGCGTCGACCTCGCGGGCGCGTCCGCGGTGTTCGGCGTCATCGGCCCCACGGGGTCCGGGCGCAGCAACACGCTGGCCTCGTTGGCGGTCTCGCTGCTCGCCGGCGGTACCTCACTGGTCGTCCTCACCCCGCGCGAGTCCCCGCTGCGCGGACTCAGCCGGCACACCACGGTCCGCGTCATCACCGACACCGAACCGACCGAGGAGGCGGTGCGCTCCGCGCTCGCCGCGCTGCCCGGCCCGCGGGTGGTGATGGTCGACGACGCCGACCTGCTGGCGATGTCCGGCGCGGACAAGCTCCTCAAGGAGATCACGGTGTCCGGCCGCGACCAGGGCCTCGGCCTCGTCTACGCCGCGACCGCCGACGGTGTCCAGGGCGGCATGAGCGGCTGGATGTCCAGCGCCCGCAAGGCCCGCCGGGGTCTGCTGCTCGGACCGAAGAGCACCACCGAGGGGGACCTGATCGGCGTACGGCTGCCGCACGCCATCACCCGGGTGGCACCCCATGCGGGCCGCGGCTGGACCGCGGGACCGGGCAACGAGGTGATGGCGCTCCAGGTGCCGCTGACCTCGCTCCGCACGGAGTGACGCCCGAGCCGTGGCCCGCACCGGAGCGCGGGCCACGGCACGGGCCCCGGACACCGCGAAGGGCCGGACGGGAGACGACTCCCGCCCGGCCCTTCGCGCGCGTCCCCTACTTCTTGTTGAAGTTGTTCGCGACCTGGGTGTCGAAGTCCTCGGCGCCCTTGGCGATCGAGGTGAACGCCTCACCGAAGTTCTCCAGGCCGTGGATGGCCTGGGTGAGACTGCCGGTGAACTGCTCGTAGGCGTCACGGATGGCGGGGCTGGCCTGGGGCAGCACCAGCTCGTCGTTGAGCATGCTCTCGACCTGGCCCTTCAGGCTCCCGAGCCGGGTCATCCACTCCTGGCAGGTGGCCGCGTGAGTCGCCGCCCGCTGCCGGACGTCCTCGGGAACGATGTGAATCGCGGGCATTGCATCGCCTTTCTCTTCTGATGACTGGCCTGGGGGTGGTGTCCCCGATCAGGCGATCTTCGGGTTGGTGCCGCCGTGGGTACCCGGGTTCTGCGGATGAGTGTCCGGGTTGTTGGGGTTCTTCGGGTCGTGCGGGTCCTCGCCCGGCTTGTTGCCGCCGGACCACGTCCACTCCGGCGTCTTGCCGTCGGAGCCCTTCGGGCCGCGGGTGTACTCGGTGTGGCTGCCGTCGCTGCCGGTGACGGTCATGGAGCCGCTGCCGTCGCCGTTGATGTTGGCCACCGTGTGCGCGGTGCTGCCGTCGGGATAGGTGGTCTCCGTCGTGTAGCTCGGGCCGTTGTAGGTGGTGGTGGATTTGTACGTGTTGCCGTCGTACTTGACGGTGGTCACTTCCTTGGTGACGTTGCCGTCCTTGTCGACCTCCACGTGCGAGTCGATCGAACCACCGTTGGGTGTGTCGACGTGGAAGTCGGGGGGCGTGTCACCGGGGTTCGTGGCGGAGCAGAAGTCCGGCAGTTCGCCGGGCCCCTCGCACTCCTTGAGGTGGTTCTGCTTGTAGTCCCACAGGTCCTTCTTCTGCCGCCAGTTCTGAACGTGCAGATTGGCGCTCATCACACCGATCTCGGCGCCCAGCTCGGAGTCGAACTCGCGGAACGCCTCGCCCACGCCGCCGAACGCGGAGGCCAGCTCCTTCAGGCCCTTGTCCGCGCGTTTCATCGTGCTGCTGGCGTTGGTGTGGAAGAGCGACATCGCACTGGCGACGCCCTCGTGCCCGAGGATCGCCTCCGCCTCACCGCTGCCCGAGCCGAGGCGGCCGAAGACGCCCTTGTTGATGAGCGGGTCGATCTCGCCCGCCAGGGCTTCCAGGTCGCGCTTCGCCGCGTTGAGGACGTCGTAGTCGATTTTGATCTCGGGCACAGGGGACCTCCGGACGGTCCTTGGAGAATCCGGTCACCACGACCACGCACCACGCCCCCCGCCGGTTCACCGCCGCGCACGGGTTTGACCCACGTCACATGAACCACGCGCGTGCCCCGCGCGTGGTCCACGTGGAGAGCTCCGCCGTGCTCCTCTGCGCCGAACCGGGAGGAATCCCTGACATGCCTCGCCCGAGCGACTGGAACGTTCTCGGCCTCCACGGGGACCCGACCCCCGGAGACCCGGTCCAGATCCGTCTGCTGGTCGACGACCTGGTCAAGATCGGTACGCAGGCGAGGTCCATCGCGCAGGCCATCGACCAGGTGATGAACACGGCGGACAGCAGTGTCTTCGCAGGGAAGACCGCCGACGCGCTGCGGGGCAAGGTCGACGACAGGCTGCGCAACCACATCAACGACGTGGCCGACTCCTTCTGGGAGGTCTCCCAGAACCTCGGCGCCTGGGCGAACCACATCGAGGACGCCCAGCGGAGGGCGGACGGCGCCCTGTCGGCCGCACGCGGCCTGCCGGAGGACGACCCGCAACTGGAGGCCCTTCGGCAGACCGCCCAGAGCGCGGGCACGGAGCTCGACGAGGTGGGCAACACCATCGCGAACGCGGTCAACAACGCCTCCGACATCCGGCTGCCGATCTCGGACTGCCAGGTCTTCTGGGAGATGTTCCAGATCCTGGCAATCATCCTCATCGTCCCGGCGCTGATCTTCGGCGGGCCGGTCGCCCTGCTCGCGCTCGGCGTCAACATGACGTTGTTCGTGAAGGCGGCCATCGACTTCGCCCGCGGCGACATCGGTTTCCTCGACCTGTTCCTCGCCGGGCTCGGCATCATCGCCCCCACCACGAAGGCGCTGCCGATCTTCGCCATCGGCGGTCTCCTCAAGTCCGGCTTCAAGGCCGCCCTCCAGTGGGGACGCAACGGCTTCATGTCCATAAAGGACATGGTCAGCGGGTTCCGGTTCGCCACCGTCTTCACCGGTCTGAGGGACGTCGCGCGGATCAGCCTGACCTGGGTGCGCCAGGGCGGACTGTGGGTCATGCAGAACTTCCACAACGTGCCCGCGCTCGGCGGCTCGGTGTTCGTCAAGGGCGGACTCGTCGTCGTGCAGGGCGTCCGCTCCATCCCCGTGGTGGTGCGCGGCTGGGGGTCGGCCATACGGGCCGGCGCCCCCGGGGCGTGGCAGAACTTCCGGCTCTTCGCACAGGAGACCTGGAGCAGCCAGATGGCCGGCGGCAAGTGGACGCGCCTGATCCTCCCCGTGACGCACACCGACATCGCGGAGTACGGGCTGAAGGGCGCCCTGCGCATGGGCTTCTGGGACCGCGGCGTCATGGGCCGCGGCGTGTGGGACCTGCCAGTGGGCGGCACGGTCGCGCACACCGTGAGTGCCGTGCCGATGGGTCCGCACGGCGCGACCCCGCACCTGGACCTGGGGCACGCCAACATCAACATGGCCCGCATGGACCTGGCGGACGTGCGCTTCGGCAACTTCGGCGACACCCACACCTCCGTCCGCCCGTCCTCCTTCTCCGTGGCGCCCGTCAGCACCGTCGACCTGACGGGGCTGCGGGTCGGCACGGTCAACCCCGTCTCGGTGCACGGGGCGAACGCCGTGTTCGACAACTCGACCGCGGGATTCCGGGCAGTGCGGCACATGGACGACGTGGTCGACATCGCCGGTACGCAGATGAGCCGGATGAGGATCGATGCCCTCGACGGGGCGCCCGGCCAGATGAGCGGGGGACTCGGGGTGAGCTCGATGGCCCCGGGTGGCCATGTGACGCACTCCTCCGGTCTGTATGTGCCCGGCTCCGCCGGCGCCCCGGTCGTGCACGAAGGCGTGGACGTTGCCGCCCTCGTCGCCAAGGGCAACGGAGGGAACCTGCTCGCGCAGGGTCCGGCCGGCGTCCTGACGGCACCGCCCGGCGGGACCGGCGCGGTGCACACCGCTCTCACCGGTGCGCCCGCGCCCGCTCCGGGCGGCACGGCCCTGCACGACCTGCTCGCCGCCCCCGGCGCCCCGGGTGCGGGAACCGGTGCCGCGCACACCGCGCTGACCGGCGTCCAGGCGCCGCCGAGCGGTGCCGGGGTCCACGACCTCCTGGGGGCTCCGGGTGGAACGCCCGGGGCCCACGGCCCGCTCACCGGGGTCCCTGGGCACCAGAGCGGCACCGGTGCCGCCGGAGGCTCGGCGTTCGACCTGCTGTCGGGCGGCGCCAAGGGGACGCCGAACAACCCGGTGCCCACCCACATCGGGTCCGACCTCGGGGACAACGTCGCCGGTGCCGCCCGCGCCAACCAGGCCCATCTGAGCCTGGACGAGATCGTGCGGCCCGCCGGCAGCGGACGCCCCGGCTCCGTGGTCACCGACACCGTGCCCGGTCCCACCACCCCCGGCGTCCCCGCCTCCGGCGTGCCCAAGGGCGGCGTGCACGGCACACCGCCCAAGGACGCGGCCCGCTCCGCGCTCGACCTCCTCGACGACGGCCGGGGCGTCCGTTCCGTCGACGGCCCGGCCCTCGCCGGCGCACCCGGGACCGGGGCCGGGAAGACGGTGGACGTCGACGCGGGCCACGCGTTCGCCGGCGCACCCGCGCGGCACACCGACGACGTCGTCACCCCGGCCCCGCACGACAAGGTGGCCGTCACCGGCGACGGGCACGTGGCGGTGCCGCTGCGTCAGGACCCCGCCCCGGTACCGCCCGCGACGTCGGGCGGCGGGCGCGTGCACTCGCACCAGGCGGAACTGTTCCACGAGGTCAACCTGAAGCTGGGCAAGATGGGCGCGGACGCGGTGACGGTGGAGACCGTGACCGCCGCCCGCCAGGTGCTGGAGGACCTGCGCGGCGCCGCCTTCACCAAGGTCGACGTCCGGGCGCAGGCCGACCAGTTGGCCGTGCACCTCGCGGGCCCGGAACGCGGGAAGCTCCCCGGCGGCGTCAGGGACACGGACTTCGCCGACGACGCGCCCGTCACCCCGGGGCCGGGCGGGCACCACGCACCGCCTGTCCCGCCGAGGCCGGAGAGCGGCCTGCTCGACGGGCTCGACGACCTGGTCCTGGACGACACCGGCGCACCGATGCGCTCGCACTTCGACATGGACGACGACTCGCTGCCCGGTTCCCCGGTCGGCGAGCACGGCACCGAGGACCTGGACGGCTTCTCGGAGTTCGTGGACCTGATCCGCCCGCTGCGGCAGCACGTGGAACGGGCCTTCGACAACCCCGCCGCGGACATCGAGGTGGCCCTCGTGGCGAGCCCCGGAGGCCGGACCTGGCGCGAGTTCTCCGACGACGTGGGCCACGCCATGGTGTCCGTGATGCTGCCGGGCGAGCGCAAGCCGCTCACGATCGGCTTCTACCCCGAGGACGGAAACCTCTTCGGCAACCCGGGTGCCATCGTCAACGACGCCGAATACCTCCTCTCCGGGCACGTCCGCGTACTGGGCACCTACCGGATCACCGCGGCGCAGCTGTTCGATGGGTACCGGTACGCGATGGCCAACTCCGGTGCCGTGTACGACCTGTTCCGCTACAACTGCGTGAGGTTCGCTGAGGGCTTCGTCTCCGCGGCGCTCGGGAAGTCCGTGGCGGACCTGTGGGTGGCGGCCCCGTACCGGCTCGTGGACACGATGCTGCGCCGCGACGGCGCCTGGCACTGGGCGGACGGCACGTCGCCCGTGGCCAAGCTGACCGCCGACGACACGATCCGGTACCAGGACGCCTTCGGCGAGGTGGAGGACTGGCGGCTCCACGACCAGGGCCGGTTCCAGGCCGCCACCGACCAGGCCAAGACCTTCGTGCTCTTCGACCACCAGCGTCCCCTGATCGACGGCAATCTCGCGACGGCTCCGCAGAAGGAACGTCTGCTGATCCTCGACCAGTTCGAGAAGATGATCACCCACACCATCCTCACCTCGGGTGACGACGCCGGACGCCAGCTGTCGCGTCAGCTCGGCGAGACCTACGGCACGCTCCGTCCGGGGCTGTCCGATCTGCCGGGACCGTCGGTGACGGCGCCCGCCGCCGGCGACTCGCTCTCGGGGATCGGGAGGGGCTCCGTGGACAGCGTCCCGGAACCGGCCCCGAGTCCCGGCACGTCGGCCGCGGGGGACTCCACCGGGCACCTGCCGCCATCCTCCGTGCAGTACCCGTCCGACGTGCAGCACATGTTCGACGAGATCGACGACATGCTCGACGACATGGGCGTGTTCCGCCACTCGGTGGACGACCTGCCGGCCGGTTCGCCGCCGGTCGTCCACGGGGCCGGCGGGGACGACGTCGCACGGTTCATGGACGACACGCGGCCGGTGCGGCAGCACCTGGAGCACGCGATCGCCGACCCCGCTGCCGACATCCGGCTGGTCCTGGGGACCGACGGCTCGACGGGCGCCCGTTCGCTGACGGTCTGGCTGCCGGGCCGGGACGCGCCCGTGCCCCTGGGCCCGGGTGCGCCGGGCGAGTTCGGTGCCGTCCGCGGCACCGTCGACGGGGCCCCGGGGGGCGGGACGCACGTCCTGGAGGAACACCGCATCACCGCGGCGCAGCTGGAGAACGCCTACCTGTACGCGGCGCGGAACCTGCCGCTGTGGCACACCGACGCGGGCCGGTTCACCGACGGTTTCATGGACGCCGTGCTCGACGCGCGGCCCGCGGCGCCCGAGGGTTCGGTGGGCGCGGCGGTCCACGACGTCCCGGACACGCCCCCCGCGGTGGGGGACAAGGGGAAGGGCAAGTCGCCCACCGGCACCGGCACCGGCACCCTGGACACCACCGGCACCGGATCGCACCACGACGGTCTGCGCGCGGACCTCGGGGACGACCTGTCGGACATCGACGCGTCGGCGGCCATCACCGACGCCCGCCGCGAGCTGATCAACGCCCGGACCATCCGCGACGACCTGCAGACGCGCTACGTGGAAGGCTTCGGCACCTCGGCCGAGGCCGACGGCTTCCGGTACCTCGAGTCGTGGCAGCACGTCAGGCAGGCCGACGCCGCGCTGGCCCAGGCGGAGGCCCACTGGTCCGACGTGACGGGCGGCGCGCCGTTCCCCGAGGTGCAGGCGTACCGCGGGTACGGGCTCGGCGGCGCGGCTCCGCACCTGCCCGAGGGGCTGCGGTCGCTGTTCCGCGGCAGGGGCCGGGCCGATGTCGTTCCGCCCGCCCCCGAAGGTGTCGTGCAGTCCGTGGACCACGTCCCTTCCGCGACGCACGTCGTCACCCCGCTGGAAGGCGGGAAGACCAGCCACGCACTGGTGCCCAGCGGCCAGGACCTGACGGTGGCCCGCTGGATCAGCGAGCCGGAGTCCGCCAAGGGATGGCCCGGGGGCAACGGCAGGGAGGCGTACGAGGGAGACCTCACGGCGCACCAGGACATCCTGGCCAAGGGGCTGGCGGGCGCGGAGCACGACGACGCGTTGAAGTCGGTGCTGGTGCAGCAGCAGAAGTCGTTCGAGGAGAACGTGCAGCTGTTCCACGCCCTCGAAGGCCGCCCGGAGCTGGCGAACCTGCGGATGCCGCAGCTCTCCGCGATCGTCATGGCCGAGCGGCGGGCCCTGCGCACGCTGACGGCGGACACGGACCTGCTGACGCAGAAGTTGAACAGCGGCGACTGGAAGTGGGCGGAGGGCTACCCGCTCGACGGGGCGCAGGCCCACGAGCTCATCGCCAAGGTCCACCGGCACCTCCAGGAGGACCTCTCGCTCACGGTGAACCTCAAGCTCGGCGACATCACGCCGGCCGGAGGGACGCTCCTGGACGCACTGACCTCGGACACCCAGCTGCTCCGCAACGCGTGGGAGGCCAACAACGCCAACGCGGGGTACTACGTCACCCGCGGCAAGACGGAGGAGGCTCTCGGCCTGCCGGCGTCCGTGAAGCGGACGACCGAGGCGTCCGGGATCTACCCGGGCGCGCAAGGACGGCCGTTCGCCCCGACCGCCGACGACCTCGTGGACCTGCCCAACTACGCGGCCCTCACGTCCAAGTACCGGCCGAGCGGCGTGAAGATGTACGGGCGGGCGGTCTTCCACCTGAATCCCGACGTGATGCAGCGCGCCACGTTCACGCCGGCGGACAGCTTCATCGAGGGCCTCGAGGGCGCTCGGAGCGTCACCGGCCGCGGCAACATGCTGCCGCTGCTCAACCACGGCCCCGAACCCCTGGTCCGGCTGGCCTTCGCCGAGGCGACCGACTTCCGGTACGACGGCGCGTTCCGCGGATTCCGTGACGCCGGAACGCTGGAGCGCAACCTCGGCAGGTATTTCGAGGCGCAGATCCACGGCGGCGTGAAGTGGGACGACCTCAACCGCGTCGTACTCGTGGACGACGGGTTCGACCCGGCGCTGCAGGCACAGAAGCTGCAACTCGAGCAGTTCGCCCAGGCCAACGGGCACTCCTTCACCGTCGAGATCCACAACGCGCGACCGGGCGCGGGCCGCGCCCCTGGCGTGCACCCGGCGCCGCCCGGGACCGGCGGAGCCCACTCGGGTGGCCCCGGCCCGTCGTCCTCCGGTGCCGGCGGGGGTCACCTCCCGGGTCCGGGCCCGTCGCCGTCACACGTACCGGCACCGGCTTCCGCACCCGGCGAGGGCGCGGCCGGAGGGGCCGTCGACGGCGTGCACGCGAGCTACGACGACCTCGTCTTCACCGCCTCGCTCCTCGACCGCGACGGTGTGCCCCGGGACGGCCTGTTCACGGGTACGGCCGCGCGCGTCGAGGGCTCCGGCGACGCCTCGTTCGTCTCCCCGGCGGCACCGTCCGCCTCGGGGGGCATCACGAAGCTGACCGAGGACGGGATTCTGGACGTCGTCATCGGCACGGGTGGGCGCAACGGCGGCGAGGAACGCCGCACGCTCGGCGGTTTCGAGTTCGGCGCGGGCACCCGCAACAACAACGGCAAGAATCTCGTTTCACGGCCGATCGTGGTCACGGTCAAGGACGGAGAAACGGAAGCGCAGGTGGCCGTCCACCTGAACGTGATGCTCAGCTCGGGCAACGAGGCCGACGTGACGTTGGCGGGGAAGAAGGTCGCGAACACGACGGAAGTCACGATCACGGGGAGCAAGTTCCACCTCACCGCGCGGCCGCACACCGACCAGGGCGTGATCGACCTGCACGGAGCCTCCAGCGACACCGCGTCGAAGTCCATCCACGTGGGGCCGAGCAACGCCCTCTCGTCCGGCTGGAACAGCAGGCCGGGCAACACCAGGAACCTCGCGCAGGCTCTCGGCGTCTCGGAACAGAAGCTCATCGACGCACTCGACAACCGGTTCCCGCCGAGCGGACTCGTCGAGACGGTCCACCGGTTCCAGGACGACGTGGAGCGCGCCGTCGTCCACGGCTCCGGCGCGGAGGACGTGCGGGTTCACTTCCAGGGCGACAAGTCGTTCCCCGTCCGGGGTGACTCCGGGGGTGTGTCGGCGCCTGCCGTTACCGGCCTGTCGGGCGGGGCGGGTGACGTCCTGCACGGTGCGGGTTCTGGCGCCGGCCGGGTGGATCTGACGTTGGACGCGGGATGGGATGCGGCGCGGGGTGCGGCGGCGCCGAACACGGTGAAGCACTCGTGGGTCGATCCGGTGTCGACGCCGCGGGGTGGTGGTGCGCATGCTCCTCGGTATGAGGTGCGTGCGGGTTATGACGTGCGCAGGTTCGAGCTCGGCGGGCGTCCGGTCACGGATCTGACGGTGAAGGTGCGTCTGGCCGGTGACGGGCTTTCACCGAACCAGGTGGACGCGCTGTGGGACCGTGCGGTGTCGGGTGTGGAGCGGGTGTTCAACCGTCCCGGTGAGGTGTTGCGCGACCGCAGTGTTCTGCACGTCACGTTGGAGCGCGTGACGGGCAACGCCTCTGACGCCCACCTGAACGTGAACGTGGGTGGCGCGCGGGGTGCGATGAACCAGCATCAGTGGCGGATCGACGCCACGGAGCAGGATCTCGCGCACGAGCTGGGCCACCAGTTGGGTCTGCGGGACGAGTACCGGGACACCACGGCCGGGCATCGCCCGGAGGTCGACGGCAGCCTCATGGGCAACTACCACAACGCCGCCCCGGAGGGTCTGTCCCAGGGCGGGCTGCGCCCCCGCTACCTCGACCTCATCCACGCCCAGGTCGCCGGCCACGACCACGTGCACGTGCCGCACGTGGCTGTCGACGCGGTCGGCGGGATCGCCCCCCACGCACCGAAGAAGGCCAAGCCGAATCCCTCGCAGCCGGCGGCCGTCCCGCCCACCTTCACGCGGCAGACGGACGCCACGCGATTCACCGAGGGCTACCAGAAGATCGCCGGTCACTACCAGCTGAAGCCCCTCGCCCAGTACGACGGCATGGCCAAGGGCTCGCTTCAGGCCGGTGACGGCACCCGCTTCGTCGCCACGGTCATCGCGACCGCGGACACCGATCTGCTGACGCTTGCGAAGACGTACGGCAAGGCGTTCGGCAAGGAGTCCCTCGGCGAGCGGCTGGGCCTGGTCATCGGTGTCAACGGCCGCGCCGGCACGGAAACCGCAATCGCCGACACAGTGCGCAAGTTCGCCCAGGCATGGGAGAAGGAGGGCGACTTCGCGGTTTCCGTCACCGGCTACACCTGGCACCAGCCCGATCCCAAGCTCGTCGCGGCCGGCGCCCAGAAGGAGATCCCCTACGGCGCGCTGCGTGAGGCGGTGATCCGGGACGACCTGACCCGCGGCATGCTCGACAAGGTCCGGCTCAACGCTGGGGGAGAGGTGTACCTGCACGTCGGTGACGCCGACGTGAAGAGCTTGGTCGTCGGCGGGAAGCCGCTCTTCGAGCGTGCCGCCGCGAAGATCGAATCGCTGAGTACCGAGAACGGGCTCGCTCCCGAGATGGTGAGCGGCGGTTACACCCTCCCCGAGGGCGTCGCGAAGAACGCCGCGGACCTCGATCTGGCCGTGCGCGACGCGATGGCGAAGACCGACGCGCGGACGATCTACTTCCCCGAGCCGAACACGTTCATCCGTGTCGACACGGCCAACTCCCTCGGCCTCGAGAAGGACATCAGGTTCGGCGAGATCTCCGGAGACACCATCAGTTACGAGGCCAGGGAGGGGGAACGTCTCCTCGACAGCCTGGTCAAGAACCGCCGCCACCTGTGGCAGGGGCGGGAGAACCAGGCCGTGGTGTTCGACTCGGGTCTCGCCCTCGTCACGGACGGGGACCGGATCGCCAAGGAAGTGGGGAACGACCCGCGGTCGATCCTCAACGGGCTGACCCAGAGCCACGCGAACGCCAAGACCTGGACCGAGCAGATCGAGCACTACCTCAAGCTGCACCACCCGGACGTGCTGGTGAAGGACGCGAACGCCGGGAAGAGCCTGGCGGCCATCGCCTTCCACAAGATCGAGGCGGACGGCGCCACCACCCTCACGAAGCTGGAGGTGAAGGACCTCGGCACCAACCGGAAGGCGGAATGGAAGGCGCTGATCAAGGCCACCGGGGACGACAAGGCTACGTTCAAGCAGCTGATCGACATGGCCGTCGACACCCGTAACGCGCTGGTCGACGGCATCAACAAGCACCTGCCGCAGTCCGTCTCGGCGGCGGCGCCGGCTGCTTCTGGCTCCGCGCGGCTGACTGGGGACGGGGTCCTGGACGCCATCGTCGGCAGAGGCGGCGGGAGGCCGGGGGACGAGCGTCGAGTGCTCGGTGGTTTCGAGTTCGGTGTGAAGACCCGTAACAACGGGGGCAACAATCTCATCTCGCGGCCGATCGTCATCACGGTCACGGACGGTGGGACGCAGGCGGAGGTGGCGGTCCACCTCAACGTGGTCCTCACTTCGAGTCATGAGACGCGGGTGGCCGGCGGTTCGTCGGTCACGATCAGTGGGAGCGACTTCCATCTGACCGCGCGTTCGAAGGCTGCCCAGGATCTGATCGACGAGCACGGGCCGTCCATCCTGACGGCGGACAACTCCATTCATGTGGGCCCGAACAATGCCACGCGGGGCTGGAAGAACAATTCCGGTCACACGCAGAACCTGGCGGACGAGCTTGGCGTTTCGAAGGACAGCTTGCTCGATGCGCTCGACAGGCGTTTCCCGCCGGATGGTCTGCTGGACACGCTGGAGCGGCTCCAGCGGGACGTGCGGCACACCGTCGTCCACGGCTCGGCCACGGAGAACGTGACGGTGCGCTGGGAGAGCGGGGACAGGTCCTTCCCGGTGCTGGACGACCCCGCTGGGGTGTCGGCGCGGGCGGTGTCCGCGCCGGCGGGTGCGGTGGATGACTTCTTCCACGGTGCGGGTTCTGGTGCGCGGCGGGTGGATCTGACGCTGGACGCGGGTTGGGATGCGGCGCGTGGTGCGGCGGCGCCGAACACGGTGAAGCATTCGTGGGTGGACCCGGTGTCGACGCCGCGGGGTGGTGGTGCGCATGCGCCGCGGTACGAGGTGCGTGCGGGTTACGACGTGCGCAGGTTCGAGCTGGGAGATCGCTCGGTCACGGATCTGACGGTGAAGGTTCGTCTGGCCGACGAGGGCCTGTCGCCGACAGAGGTGGATGCGCTCTGGGACCGTGCGGTGTCGGGTGTGGAGCGGGTCTTCAACCGGCCTGGTGAGGTGCTGCGTGACGGCAGCGTCCTGCACGTGACGCTTGAGCGCGTCGCGGGGAATGCCTCTGACGCCCACCTGAACGTGAACGTGGGTCGGCCGCAGAGTGCGATGAACCAGCATCAGTGGCGCGTCGACGCCACCGAGCAGGACCTGGCCCACGAGCTGGGGCATCAGCTGGGTCTGCGGGACGAGTACCGGGACACCACCGCCGGGCACCGTCCGGAGGTCGACGGCAGCCTGATGGGCAACTACCACAACGCCGCCCCGGAGGGTCTGTCCCAGGGCGGGCTGCGCCCCCGCTACCTCGACCTCATCCACGCGCAGGTCGCGAGCCACGACCACGTCCATGTGCCGCACGTCGACGTCGACGCGGTGGACGGCGTCGCTCCCCACGCACCCAGCAAGGCCAAGGTCAAGGCGAACACATCGCAGGCGGCGGTCGACCCCGCCACATTCACGCGGCGGACGGACGCTGTGCGTTTCACCAAGGGCTTCAGCGACATCGTCGAGAATTACCGGTTGACGCCGGTGGCCCAGTACGACGGCACGGCCAAGGGCTCGCTCCGGGGCGGTGAGGGTACGCGTTTCGTCGCCACGGTGATCGCGACTCCGGACACGGATTTGCTGAAGTTGGCGCAGACGTACGGGACGGCGTTCGGCAAGGAGTCCCTCGGCGAGCGGCTGGGCCTCGTGATCGGTGTGAACGGACAGGTGGGCAAGGACGCCGACATCGTCGACACCGTGCGGAAGTTCGCTCAGCAGTGGGAGAAGGAGGGCGACTTCGCGGTTTCCGTCAGCGGTTTCACCTGGGAGCAGCGGAACCCCCAGCTGTTGAAGGACGGCGGCCAGAAGATGGTGCCGTTCGGCGCGCTCCGCGAGGCGGTCATCCGTGACGATCTCACCCGTGGCATGTTCGACAAGCTGGAGGTGAACGCCAAGGGAGGGGTGTATCTGCACGTCGGTGACGCCGACGTCAAGAGCATGGTCGTTGGCGGGAAGCCGCTCTTCGAGCGTGCCGCCGCGAAGATCGAATCGCTGAGTGCCGAGAACGGGCTCGCTCCCGAGATGGTGAGCGGTGGCTACACCCTCCCCGGGGGTGTCGCGAAGAACGCCGCAGATCTCGACATGGCCGTGCGCGACGCGATGGCGAGGACCGACACGCGGGCGGTCTACTTCCCCGAGCCCAACACGTTCGTCCGTGTCGACCCGGAACTCGGCCTGGAGAAGGACATCCGGTTCGGCGAGGTCTTCGGAAAGGCCGTCAGCTACGAGGCCAGAGAGGGCGAGCGGCTCCTCGACAGCTCCCTCAAGAACCGCGGTTACCTCTGGCAGGGGCGGGAGAACCAGGGCTTCGTCTTCGATTCGGATCTCGCTCTGGTCACGGACGGGGAGCGGATCGCCAAAGAGGTGGGGGACGACCCGCGGTCGATTCTCAGCGGGCTGACCCAGAGCCACGCGAACTCGAAGACCTGGACCGAGCAGATCGAGCGCTACATCAAGCTGCACCACCCGGACGTGCTCGTGAAGGACGCGAACGTCGGGAAGAGTCTGGCGGCCATCGCCTTCCACGACATCCGGGCGGATGGCATCACGGCCCTCAAGTCGATGTCGCGCAAGGAGCTTGGAAAGGCACTCCCGGCAGAGGCGAGCGCGATCATGAAGGTAGCCGATGATTTCCCGGCGCCCGTCAAAAAACTGCTCGACATGGCCGTCGACACCCGTAACGCACTGGTCGACGGCCTCAACAAGCAGCTGCCGCAGTCCGTCTCCCCGTCCGCACCGAGTGCGAGTACGTCCACGGCCGCTCACGCGGGTGCCGGTACGGGCGGGGGCCGGCTGACCCCGGACGCCGTCCGGATCCTGGACAGCATCACGGGATCGAGCACGGTCGACGGTTCCCGCCGTACGCTCGGCGGCTTCGAGTTCGGAAGGGTCCGGGACACGGGGAGCACGAACCTCATCTCGCGGCCCGTGCTGATGACGGTCACCGAGGGGGACAAGTCGGTCCAGGTGGCCGTCCACCTCAATGTGATGGTCACCCCGAGCGGGAGGCTCGACGGAACGACGGTCACGCTCAACACGACGGACTTCCATCTGACCGCGCGGTCGAAGGCCGCTCAGGTCCTCATCGACAAGTCGGGGCCGTCCGCTCTGACGGCGGACAACTCCATTCATGTGGGGCCGAGCAACGCCAAGACCGGCTGGGACAACAGGGGCGGTCAGCTCAAGAACCTGGCGGACGAACTCGGCATCACGAAGGACAGCCTGGTCAAGGCGCTCGACAGCCGTTTCCCGCCGGGCGAACTGCTCGACACCGTCGCCCTGTTCCAGCGGGACGTGGAGCGTGCCATCGTCCATGCCTCCGCCTCCGAGGTCATCACGGTGGAGTTCCGGGGTGACAAGTCGTTCCCCGTCCGGAGCGACTCCAACGGCGTGTCGCCCAGAAGCGTTTCCGTGCCTGCCGGCGTGGTGGACGATGTCTTCCACGGTGCGGTTCCGGGTGCGGGGCGGGTGGATCTGACGCTGGATCCCGGTTGGGATGCGGCCCGTGGTGCTTCGGTGCCGAACACGGTGAAGCATTCGTGGGTGGATCCGGTGTCGACGCCGCGGGGTGGTGGTGCGCATGCGCCGCGGTACGAGGTGCGTGCTGGTTATGACGTGCGCAGGTTCGAGTTGGGGGACCGCTCGGTCACGGATCTGACGGTGAAGGTGCGTCTGGCCGATGACGGGCTTTCAGCGACTCAGGTCGACGCGTTGTGGGACCGTGCCCTGGTCGGTGTGGAGCGGGTCTTCAACCGCCCGGGTGAGACGCTGCGCGACGGCAGCGTCCTGCACGTCACGCTGGAGCGCGTCACGGGCAATGCGTCGGACGCTCACCTGAATGTGAGGGTGGGTGGTCCGGATGGAGCGATGAACCAGCATCAGTGGCGGATCGACGCCACCGAGCAGGATCTCGCCCACGAGCTGGGGCATCAGCTGGGTCTGCGGGACGAGTACCGGGACACCACCGCCGGGCACCGCCCCGAGGTCGACGGCAGCCTGATGGGCAACTACCACAATGCCGCGCCCGAGGGCCTGTCCCAGGGCGGACTGCGCCCCCGCTACCTGGACCTCATCCACGCCCAGGTCGTCAGTCACGACCACGTCCATGTGCCGCACGTCGACGTCGACGCGGTCGACGGGATCGCCCCCCACGCACCGGACGGCAAGGCCAAGGGCAAGGCCAAGGCGAGCATCTCGGCGAGTACCTCGCAGTTGGGGCCTGTGCCGCCCACGTTCACGGAGCGGACGGACGTCCTACGCTTCAGCGAGGGCTACGGCGACATCGCAAGCCACTACCGGTTGACACCAGTGGCACAGTTCGACGGTGCGGCCAAGGGCGCGCTCCAGGGCGGTGAAGGTACCCGTTTCGTCGCCACGGTCATCGCGACCCCGGACACCGATCTGCTGAAGCTGGCGAAGATGTACGGGACGGCGTTCGGCGACAAGTCGGTGCTGGGCGAGCGGCTCGGCCTGGTCATCGGTGTGAACGGGCGCGCCGGCAGTGAAACCGCGATCGCCGACGCGGTGCGGAAGTTCGCCCGGCAGTGGGCGCAGGAGGGCGACTTCGAGGTCTCCGTCACCGGCTTCACCTGGCGCCAGCCCAATCCCAGGCTCGTGGACGCCGGTACGCAGAAGGAGATCCCCTACGGTGCGCTGCGTGAGGCGGTGGTCCGTGACGATCTCACCCGTGGCATGCTCGACAAGGTCAAGCTGAACGCCAGGGGAGAGGTGTACCTGCACGTCGGTGACGCCGACGTCAAGAGCATGGTCGTCGGCGGCAAGCCGCTCTTCGACCGCGCAGCCGTGAGGATCGAGACGCTGACGGCTCGGAACGGTAACGCTCCCGAGATGGTCAGTGGCGGCTACACACTCCCCGAGGGTGCCACGCCCAAGGCGAAGGCCGACAGAGCGGCCGCGGAAATCGATCTGGCCGTCCGCGACGTCATGGCGAAGTTCGATTCCCGTACGGTCTACTTCCCGGAGCCCAACAGCTTCGTCCGGGTGAATCCGGACGCTCCGCTCGGCCTCGAGGGCAATATCCGTTTCGGAAAGGCCGGAGACATCGTCTATGAGGCGGAGGAAGGAAGGCACCTCCTCGACAGTGTCTTCAAGAACCGTCAGTTCCTGGGTTGGCAGGGCCGAGAGGACAAGCTCGTCTCGTTCGACTCGAGTCTCGCCCTGGTCACTGATGGGGGGCGTATCGCCGACAAGGTCCGGCCTGACGTACCGAGCACGGTCCTCGACGGCCTGACGCAGAGCCATGCGGACCGGGGCACGTGGACCAAGCAGGTCGAGAGGTACTTGGCGCAGTACCACGGGGGTGTCCTGACGAAGGACCCCAATGTGGGGCGGGACCTCGCTGCTTTCGCCTTCCACGGAATTCAGACGGACGACACCACCCTCCTCAAGGCGATGACCCGGCAGGAACTGGGCAAGGCACTGCCTGCTGAGGCCGATGCGCTCATGGAGGTGGCCAAGGATTTCCCGAAGACCCTCAAGCGACTGCTCGACATGGCCGTCGACACCCGTAACGCTCTGATCGGCGGCATCAAAACGCACGTACCGCAATCCGTCTCCGCGGCGGCGCCGGCTGCTTCTGGCTCCGCGCGGCTGACTGGGGACGGGGTCCTGGACGCCATCGTCGGCAGAGGCGGCGGGAGGCCGGGGGACGAGCGTCGAGTGCTCGGTGGTTTCGAGTTCGGTGTGAAGACCCGTAACAACGGGGGCAACAATCTCATCTCGCGGCCGATCGTCATCACGGTCACGGACGGTGGGACGCAGGCGGAGGTGGCGGTCCACCTCAACGTGGTCCTCACTTCGAGTCATGAGACGCGGGTGGCCGGCGGTTCGTCGGTCACGATCAGTGGGAGCGACTTCCATCTGACCGCGCGTTCGAAGGCTGCCCAGGATCTGATCGACGAGCACGGGCCGTCCATCCTGACGGCGGACAACTCCATTCATGTGGGCCCGAACAATGCCACGCGGGGCTGGAAGAACAATTCCGGTCACACGCAGAACCTGGCGGACGAGCTTGGCGTTTCGAAGGACAGCTTGCTCGATGCGCTCGACAGGCGTTTCCCGCCGGATGGTCTGCTGGACACGCTGGAGCGGCTCCAGCGGGACGTGCGGCACACCGTCGTCCACGGCTCGGCCACGGAGAACGTGACGGTGCGCTGGGAGAGCGGGGACAGGTCCTTCCCGGTGCTGGACGACCCCGCTGGGGTGTCGGCGCGGGCGGTGTCCGCGCCGGCGGGTGCGGTGGATGACTTCTTCCACGGTGCGGGTTCTGGTGCGCGGCGGGTGGATCTGACGCTGGACGCGGGTTGGGATGCGGCGCGTGGTGCGGCGGCGCCGAACACGGTGAAGCATTCGTGGGTGGACCCGGTGTCGACGCCGCGGGGTGGTGGCGCCCACGCGCCGCGGTACGAGGTGCGTGCCGGCTTCGACGTGCGTACGTTCCCGTTGGGCGAGCGTTCCGTCACGGATCTGACCGTGCGGGTCCAGCTGGCCGCCGACGGTCTGTCGCCGGCTCAGGTGGACGCACTGTGGGAGCGAGCGCTGGGCGGTGTGGAGAGGGTCTTCAACCGTCCCGGTGAGGTGCTCGGCGACGGCAGTGTCCTGCACGTCACGCTGGAGCGCGTCACGGGCAACGCCGCCGACGCCCACCTGAACGTGAGGGTGGGCGGCCCGGACGGTGCGATGAACCAGCACCAGTGGCGCATCGACGCCACCGAGCAGGACCTCGCGCACGAACTCGGTCACCAGCTGGGTCTGCGGGACGAGTACCGGGACTTGACGGCGGGCCACCGGCCCGAGGTCGACGGCAGCCTCATGGGCAACTACCACAACGCCGCCCCGGAGGGCCTGACCCAGGGCGGACTGCGTTCCCGCTACCTCGAACTCATCCACGCCCAGGTCCGCAACCACGGCCACGACCACGTTCACGTGCCGCACACCCGTGCCGTCACGGACGACGCGGTCGCACCCCCCGCGCCCGGCAAGGGCAAGGGGCGTGCCGACGAGGACGCCGGGTCACTGGACGAGGGGCCGGACCTGACCCCGCGCGCCGACGACCCGCTGACGACGGCGGACGCGGAGGCGGCCGTGCAGGACGCCCGTCGCGATCTCAACCGGGCGCACGCGGAGTTCCGGCGGCTCGAGGCGCTCGACCTGGTCGGGAGGGGGTCCTCGAACAGGACCGGGCTGGACGTGGCGCGCGAGCAGGTCGTGACCGCGGAGGTCCGGCTCGCCGAGGCGGAGGCCGCCGAGCTGAGGGTGGCGGCGGCCGAACACGCGTCGCCCGCGCCCGTGCCGTCCGTCCCGCCGGTGCCACCCGTGCCGCCCGTACCGCACGCGCATGACGGGACCCCCGGTTCGGGCCCGGCCTCGTCGCTGCGGGACACGGACTCGCTGTCCGGCACGGAGACGTTCCCCACCACACACGGATACTTCTCGGAGCTCACCGAGCCCCATCCGCGCCAGATCGACGAGGTCGACGGGACCTTCACCCGGTACGACGAGCACGGCGCTCCCGTCGCCACCGGCCGGCCGCTCCCGGCGCTGCCGGGCGTGCCGGACGGCCTGAACCTGGTCACCCCGGCGCAGGGTGCCGCCTGGCTGGAGGACGCGACCGGCACGCGCATCGCCCACTTCCGCGGGCAGGAGGTCACCGCCACGGCCGACGGCCTGCGGGTGACCCACGTGCACACCGGCGGGCCGCGGGACGGGGAGTTCATCCAGATAGGCACCGACGGCACCCTGGTCAAGCAGGGCTTCAACGTCCTCGACAAGGGCAGGCCCACCGCCTACCAGTACGTCCTCGACCACCCGAACGGCGTGTGGGAGCGGACCGGGCCCGACGGCGCCGGCGCGGGGGTGTTCCACCACGGCAAGGCGGACCTGACGGGCGCCGCGAACGGCCGCGTGGTGCTGCTCAGCGACACCGGCGCACCGGTACCGGTCTTCGAGCGCCGGCCGCTGCCCGGCGGCGGCCTCCTCGACTCGTTCCGCCGCACCGACACCATCGACTTCGGCCGTATGAACCCCCGTACGAGCTGGGCGCGCTGGGGCGACGATGCCACCCTGTCCGGCGCGGGCATCCGCGAGTACGACACCGCGGGCACCGGCTGGCGCGACCTCGACGCGCGCGGCAACGTCGTCCACGAGTACCAGGCCGGTCTGCAGAAGCACGGCAACGGCACCGGCCACACGCTGGCACTCGGGAACGAGGACGGCCGGCTGCGCTGGCACCGCTACGACGGGGCATCGAGGGAGCTGGCCGCGGGCCCGCGGACCCCGGACCGGTACGACTCCGGCTGGACCGACCTCGCCGACGACGGGCGGACCCTCGTCCAGCGCAAGTGGGGCATGGGCCACCTGCCCGAACACGCCGGGCAGTACGAGGAGCACACGCTCGTGCAGGACGCCGCCGCACCCGGCGGGTGGAAGACCGACGGGACCTGGCAGCGCCAGTCGCCGCACGGCAAGGAGGTCGGCAAGGCCGAGGTCGTCGACGGCCACCTGCTGGTCACCGAGCGGTGGCGTGAACAGCGCCCGCCCGTCTGGGTCCGCAAGGGCTTGCTGCCGGGTGCAGGGCACGCGGAGGGCGCCTACGCCCATGTGCTCGGCGACAACGCGTACCAGCTGTTCACCTGGGAGAAGCGGCCCGTCGGGGACGGCGCCGGTTCCGGAACCTCGGGCGTGCGGTACGTCGGTCTCGACGGCGGCACCCTGGATCTGGCGGCGAACGGCGACTTCGCGCGCCTGACGACCAAGCTGCACGACGGCACGACGCTGAAGGTCGGCGACCACGCCGGCGGCCCCGGCTACCCCCCGGCCGACGCCTCGTACGTGCCCTGGGAGGACTCCGGCGGCAGGCACGGCTACCGCGTCCCGCAACAAGGCGCTCCCGACGGCCCGCTGTGGCAGGACCGCTTCCAGGGGCCGGACGGGCGCCTGAGGGTCGCGCGCGAGGGCCTGCCGGACGGAGTCGTGCGCGAGTACGTCGATGCGCCGGTCGTCGGGCATCCCTCCGGCCGCGGCAGCTGGGTCACCCGTGACGCCCACGGCAACCTGACCGGGATGCGGCACCCGAACCCCAACGGCGCCGCGAACAGCTTCATCGAGGGCACGGGGCGGGCGGACTCCGCGAAGTGGACGTGGCGGGAGACGGACGCCCAGGGCAACCACCTCGGCCGCTCCGGCTCCAGGGAGTTCTTCCGCGGCTCCAACGACCCGAAGCGGTCCTGGGACGACTCCTTCCGCGACCTCGACGCGAACCGCAACCTGGTCCGCGAGCGCCGCATGCTCGACAAGGGCCGCTTCGTGGACGCCTGGCGCGACCCCGCCCGCAACGAGCGCTGGCTGACCGCCGAGTTCCAGCGCGACGGCTCACCGGCGACCGCACCCGGCCAGGGCGGCCAGGTCCGCACCTGGTGGAACCGGGCCACGGGCACCTGGGACGACCAGTGGAGGCCCGGCGCCCGCCACTTCCGCGACGAACTGCGGTCCGCCGACGGCACCAGGGTCGTCCTGCGCGACACGCCGCTGCATCTGGACGGCCCGGCACGCGTCCGCGAGTACGGCCGCACGGCCGGCGAGCCCGGCGCGGTCTGGAAGGAGTTCGACCACGGCTCCGTCGTCCGCGAGCGCACGGCCGAGACGGGCCCCGGCGGCACCGTCACCGGATACCTGGAGACCGACGCCTGGCGCGGCCAGTGGAACCGTTACGACGCGCGGGGCGAGCTCGTCGCCCAGCGCACGGACAGCGGCCTGGTCTGGGAGCGCCGCGGTCCGCTCGGCCAGATGAAGCTGGTCGGCAACGAGTACGACTACCGCGGGCCGCTGACCGAGATCCGCGGCTGGGGGCGCCGGATCCGCGAGTCCCAGCGCATGCCCTGGTCCGGGACGATGCTCCCCGACGGTGCGGGTGCGGCGCTGCGCGAGGCGCGGTACGAACCGTACTGGCGGACGGTGGCGTACAAGGCCGCCGTGGAGTTCGGCCAGGAGTTCGTCCTGGAGTTCGGTGCCAACCTGGCCGTGAACGGCATTGTGGCCGCGGCCCAGGACAAGCCGTTCACCGGCAAGGACGTGCTGAAGGCGTTCGCCAACGCCGCCGTGTCCTCGGGCGTCAAGACCGGGTTCGGCATCGCCGTGCACGAGAACCGGGCCGCCGGGTTCCGCGAGCTCGGCAACCTCAAGGCGACCCTGGCCAACATCGACGGCGGCAAGCACCCGCAGCGCAGGCCGTTCAACCACGACAAGACCTGGTCCAACGAGTGGGCCGGGAACGAGACCCCCACCCGCTGGCGCGGAGGCATCTACGACTTCACCTTCAGCGCGGGCACCAGCGTGATCTCGGGATGGGTCAACGGCGCCATGAACGCCGCGGTGTGGGGCGTCAGCGACGCCAACGGGAACACGGTCAAGCTCAGCGGCGCGGACGCCTTCCTGGACGGCGGCATCAACGCCGCGGCGGCCCTCACCACGTCGGCCTCCACCGCCCTGGTCAAGAACGTGCTCGTGCTGGGCGGCGGCAGCCGGCTCTTCCACCGGCAGGGCTTCGCGGACTTCTGGATCCAGCTACCCTTCAAGATCTTCGAGAAGTCGATCCAGTCGGTTTACCTGACCGGTGCGTACCGTGCGAGCATCAACCCGTCCTGGTACCAGGTACCGCCGCCCGGCACGCAGCAGCAGTAGAGGATCCGGAACATGACCCGTCACACCGTGGCCCCCAAAGGACAAGGCGGCCGCGGCGCCTTCCACCGGATCGCCGACGCGGTGCGCGCCGCCGCCCCCGGCGACGTGGTGGTGATCGCCCCGGGCACCTGGACCGAGGCCGTGGTGCTGGACCGCGCCGTCGTGCTCACGGCCGAGCACGGCCGCGGCAGCGTCGTGCTGGCCGCGCCTCCCGGGGACCGGCCCGCGCTGACCGTCGACGGCCCGGACTGCGCCGTGCACGGCGTCACCGTGTGGGGCGCCGACGACGGCGCCCCCGCGATCGCCGTCTCGCCGGGCGCCGGGCTGGTCCTGGAGGACTGCGCCGTCGAGGGCGGCCGTATCCAGGCCCGCGGCCCGGAGGACGAGGAGAGCGGGACGACCGCCCTGATCCTGCGGCGCTGCCGCCTCGAACGCGCCCGGCTGGCCGGCCTGCACCTGGCCGGGGCGGTCCGCGCCCGGGTGGAGGACACCAGCGTCACGGGCGTGGACGGCACGGGCGTCGTGCTGTCGGGCACGGCCCGGCTGGACGCGGCCCGGCTGCGCCTGGACCGTACGACGGGATCGGGCGTCCGGCTGCGCGGCAGCGCACGCCTGCGGCTCGCCGACTCCACGCTGACCGGCACCGGCCGGGCCGGGCTGCTGCTGGAGGAGGCCGCCGAGGCCACGGCCGGCGAACTGCGGATCGAGTCGCCCGGCGCGGCCGGTGTGCACGTGACCGGAACGGCGCGCGCCGAGCTCACCGACTGCCGGATCCGCGGCGCCTCCGCCAGCGGGGTGGTCGTCCAGGACAACGGCGTGTTCAACGCGCAGGGCTGCGCCGTCGCCGACGCCGGCGCCAACGGGCTGCTGGTCACGGGCGCCGCGCAGGCCCGCCTCGCGGACTGCCGGATCGACCGCAGCGCCTTCAGCGCCGTCCACCTGTCCGGCACGGCCACCGGGCAGCTGACCGACTGCCTCGTCCGCGACTGCGCCGAGCACGGCGTCCACGCGGCGGGCGAGGCCCGCCTCGACCTCGCGGACTGCGGGATCAGGAACGTGGGCATGACCGGCGTCGCCGTGGACGAGCAGGCCGTGGCGACGGTCACCGGCTGCCGCATCGACGACGTCGCGACGGGCATCGGCGTCGGCTCGGCCTCCGAGAGCAGGGTCGAGCACACCACGGTCACCGGCACCAAGGACATCGGGGTGCGGGTCGCGACCGGTGGTACCGCGGTCCTCACCGGCATACGGGTCACCGGGGCGGGCGCGGCGGGCGTCGTCGTCGACAAGGGAGCCGAAGCCACCGTCAACGGCGGCTCGGTGGAGGACTGCGCGGGCTCCGGCGTCGTCGTGTGGACCGGGGCACGGCCCACGGTCGCGGACCTGCGCATCGACCGGCCCGCCAAGAACGGCGTCTTCCTCGCCGAGGGTGCGGGCGGCACCTTCACCTCCCTCGACGTGTCCGGCTCCGGGTTCCCGGCGCTCCACGTGGGCGCGGGGGCGGACCCCGTACTCCGGCACTGCCGGATCCGCGACTGCGCGGACGCGCTCGGCACGGACGAGGGCGCGGCCCCGCAGCTCGACGACTGCACCGCGGACGGCGTCCCGCTGACGTTCGGGGAACCCGCGGCCGCCCCGGCGGTGCGCGCCGCCCCGGGCGTACCCGGCGCCCCGCCGGCAGGGACGCGCCCGCCGGCCACCGCCGACGAGGAGGAAGCGCCCGAGGAGACCCTGGAGGACCTGCTGGGCGAGCTGAACGCCCTCGTCGGCCTCGACCGCGTCAAGCGCGACGTCGGCTCGCTGGTGAAGCTGATGCAGACGGTCCGGCGCCGTGAGGAGGCCGGGCTGCCCGCCCCGCCGCTCAGCCGGCACCTGATCTTCGCGGGCAACCCCGGCACCGGCAAGACCACCGTGGCGCGCCTGTACGGTCGGCTCCTGAAGGCGCTCGGACTGCTGCGCGAGGGCCACCTCGTGGAGGTCGACCGTACGGCCCTGGTCGGCGAGTACGTCGGCCACACCGGCCCCAAGACCACCGCCGCCTTCAACCGCGCGCTGGGCGGCGTGCTCTTCATCGACGAGGCCTACACCCTCGCCCCGGTCGGGGCCGGGAACGACTTCGGCACGGAGGCCGTCGGCACCCTGGTCAAGCTCATGGAGGACCACCGCGACGACGTCGTCGTCATCGCGGCCGGCTACCCCGGCGACATGGACCGCTTCATCAGCTCCAACCCGGGCCTGTCCTCCCGGTTCGGCCGCACGCTCCTCTTCGAGGACTACGCCGCGGACGAACTGGTCTCGATCGTCGAGTACCAGGCCGCGGAGCACCAGTACGAACTCACCCCCGCCGCCCGCGAGGAGCTCACCCGCCTCTTCGAGCTCCTCCCGCGCGGCGAGGGCTTCGGCAACGGCCGTTCCGCGCGCCAGATGTTCCAGGAGATGACCGAACGGCAGGCGCAGCGCGTCGCCGAGCTGGACGACCCGACCCCGGACCAGCTCATGGCCCTGCAGGACCAGGACCTCCCCCAGCCCGCGAACCGCGGCTGACCGCCCGGGGCCGCGTGGCGGTCCGGCGCGCGTGTCCGGGCCGCGGGCCGCTCGTGGTCCTGGCGGCCCAACGACCTCGCGCGGCCCGTGGCGGCGTCAGTCGCCGGGGGCGGGCGCGGCGGGGGCCAGGCGCGTCTCCGTCCGGGCCACCACCTGCTCCTGGGCGCGGCGGCGCGCGGCGGAGAGCCTGCGGTCGAGGACGAAGACCGGCAGGAGCCACGCCCAGCCCCACACGACCAGCCCGTGGGCGAGGTCGACAGAGCGCAGCAGCGCGTTCGTGCCGTAGGCGAGGACGGCGGCGGCCGCCCAGGCAGGTGCCCGGTGCCGGGCGAGCAGTCGCAGGGGCGCCTTCGCCGGGCCGGACAGTTCGGCGAGCGTGGCCGCCAGCACGGCGGCCCGGTGGTCCTCCGGCCGGCCCCGCGACCATGCCTCGGCGCGGTGCCGGGCCTCCTCCGCCGTGCTGTCGCGCAGGGCGTGCGCGAGGTCGTCGCTCTGCGCCTGGGCGCTGCCCTGCTCCAGCCGGGCCCGCCTGCATGCGGACGTCCTCCCACCACGAGCGCTGCGACCATCGCAGAGCCGCCTGGGCGCGCTCGGTCTCCGGGGCGTCGGGTGCGAGGCGCTCGAGCCGTTCCAGCAGGGTCCGAGCGCGGGCGGCCCGCCCGGGGTGCTCGAACGCGTCGGCGGCGAGGCAGAACCCGGCGTACCCGGCGAGCAGTCCGAGGTGGTCCGGGGCGAGTTCCAGTCCCGCCCGGAAGGCCTTCTCCGCCTCGTCGTCGTGGTCGTCCTCGTCCTCGCCGACGTGCCCGAGGGCCAGCCAGCAGTGGAGGTCGGCGGACGTGGGGTCCTGCCGCAGCCCTTCCCGGGCGGTCCTGCGCACCGCCGCGTGGCCGCCCGCGGCGTGGAGGTCGGCGCAAAGGCCCAGGTACTCGTCCGTCGTCGTCATGTGTCCCGCCCCTGAATTCGTGCACCCCGTTCGGGGCCGCACCACTGTGTGGCATGCGAACGCGCACGTCAACGCGGATTCGGGGCTTCGGGGCGGGGCGTCCTACAGGTCGAGCACCACGTCCGTGCGCGGCTGCGAGCAGCAGATGAGGGCGTTGCCCTCGGCGGGTTCGTCGACGGGCTCCGGCGCGTATGCGACACCGCCCGTCAGGACCTGGGTCTCGCAGGTGTGGCAGACCCCGGTGCGGCACGACCAGCGGGTCGGCACGTCGCACGCCTCCGCGAGTTCGAGGAGCGTGCCGTACGCCGGGTGCCACGGCACGCTCAGGCCGCTGCGGGCGAAGGACACCGATGGACCCGTCGGCTCGCCGGGAGGGGCAGCGGGCGGGTGCGGGGTGCGGGCCGTCGCGTCGACCACGCCGGGGTTGATCGAGGACAGCGCGCCGAAGGTCTCCCGGTGGATGCGGTCCGCGGCCAGTCCCCCCGCTGCCAGCGCCTCCGCCATGTCGTCCATGAAGCCCTGCGGTCCGCAGATGTAGGCGTCCGCGTCCGGCGGCAGGTCCAGCGCGGCGATCCGCGCCGTGTCGAGCCGGCCCGCCCCGGTGTAGTCGGCGCCCGCACGGTCGCTCTCGCGCGGCCTGCTGTAGGCGATGTAGGCGTGCGCGCCCGCCATCTTTCCCACCAGGGCCCGGGACTCCGCGGCGAACGGATGGCTCTCGCCGTCGCGTGCCACGTGCAGCCACCACACCTCGCGCCGGCCGCACGCGTCGGCCAGCGCGTACAGCATCGCCATCACCGGTGTGGCGCCCACCCCCGCGGACAGCAGCACCACCGGCGTGTCGCCCTCCCCGAGGACGAATGTGCCGCGCGGCGCGGCGACGTCCAGCAGGTCGCCCTCCCGCACGTGCCGCCGCAGGAAGCCGCTGCCCGCGCCGTGCGGCTCCTGCTTGACGCTGATCCGGTACTCCGCCGCGCCGGGCCGCCCCGACAGGGAGTACGTGCGGATCAGCGGCGGCCCGTCGGGGTCCGGCCGCATACGGACGGTGAGGAACTGGCCCGGCATTCCGGCCGGCAGCGGACTGCCGTCCTGAGCGGCCAGCGTCAGCGAGAAGATGCTGCTGCTCTCGTCCCGGACCCGGGCCACCCGTAGCGGGCGGAAGCCCGGCCACGCCGGGGGAGGGGCCGCCGTGCCGGTCAGCCCGGGGTTGCCCGCCGCGCCGCCACCGTCCCCCGCCGGGGCGTCGAGCAGCGCCCGCATCGAGGCCTGCCACCCCGGGCTCAGCGCCGGGATGCGCAGGGCGCGCTCGACCTGGTCCCGGGGATGCCCGGGCAGGTACAGCAGCGCGTCGATGTCGGCAACGGTCATCGCCTCCGGCCCGGTCCCGAGCTTGACGATGTCGTCGCCCGCGGCGACCTCGCCCTCCTCCAGCACCCGCAAGTAGAAGCCCGGGCGCCGGTGGGCCACCAGCAGCGCGGCCATCCTGGGCTCCGCCATGCGCATCCCGACCCGGTAGCAGGTCACGCGCGGCTGCGTGACCTCGAAGACCGCGCCGCCGATGCGGTACCGGTCCCCGATGCACACCTCGTCGTCGGGCAGCCCGTCCACGGTGAAGTTCTCGCCGAAGTTGCCGAAGGTGAGGTCGTCCCGCCCGAGCTCCTTCTGCCAGTGGCGGTACGAGTCCAGCTGGTACACCAGCACCGCCCGCTGCTCGCCGCCGTGCCCGCCGAGGTCGCCCTGCCCGTCGCCGTCGATGTTGAGCCGCCGGACCATGCGCGGCCCGGAGACCGGCTCCTTCCAGACGCCCGTGTACGTCGTCCGGCCCTGCCACGGCACGTTCTTGGGCATACCGACGCTCACGGCGACCAGTGTGGCCATGCGCCATCTCCCTCGTAGCGCGAGCCCCCGCCTCCCGGCCACCGTATTACGCCCGTCGTGCCGCGCAACCCGGCCGAGGGGACGGTCCCCGGCGCCCCGGGGCGGGCGGTGCCCCGCGATCACCACCGCCTAGGGTGGGGATCCCGGCCCCGGCCGGGATTGCGGGCGGGCACGACGGTGTTGACCCACCCGACAGCCGCCGGCCCCTCGATGGACGGAGACCAGCACCACCCATGTCCACCACCGTTGATCACGCCCACGCCGCGGAGTCCGACGGCGAGCCCGCCCGGGCCGACGCGGCACCCGCCCTGGACAACCCGGTGTGGGCCGCCCTCACCGGGCCGCACGCCGGTTTCGCCGAGGTCCGCGGCCGAGCCGCCCGCTACCGGTCCGACGTGTCCGTCTTCGCGGGCCTCGCCGACCCGGCCGACCCCGCCGCCTGGGACGACCTGGCCCAGCTGCTCGGCCCAGGCGGTACCGCCCTGGTGACCGGCTCACCGGTGATCCCCGAGGGCTGGGAGGTCGTGGAGGGCGGCGAGGGCATGCAGATGGTCGACACCGCGCTCCACGCCGAGCACGCCCCGGAGGCCGTACGCCTCGGCCCCGCCGACGTCGACGACGTCATGGACCTGATCGCCCGCACGCGGCCCGGCCCCTTCCTGCCGAAGACCCTCGAACTCGGCACGTACCTCGGCATCCGGAAGGACGGCCGGCTGATCGCCATGGCCGGGGAGCGCATCCAGCCGCCCGGCTGGACGGAGATCAGCGCCGTCTGCACCCACCCGGACCACCGCGGCCGCGGCCTGGCGACCCGGCTGATGAGCGCCGTCGCGGCGGGCATCAAGGAGCGCGGGGACACCCCGCTGCTGCACGCCGCCGCGAGCAACACCAACGCGGTACGGCTCTACGAGTCGATCGGCTTCAGCCACCGCCGCCGCACCCTGTTCCTGCTGGTCCGCGCACCCGGAGCCCGGGCCTAACCCCGGTCGGTCCGCTTCTGGTGCTCGCCCGCCCGGGCGGGGGCCGCGGGGCGGACGGTTGCGTCGGCGGTGCCGGCGGCCAGTGAGCCGAGCAGGGCCAGCGAGCGTGCCGCCTCCGATCCGGGCTCGGCGTG
The DNA here is from genome assembly GCF_040613835.1 of Streptomyces sp. NPDC006207. Taxonomy (NCBI): domain Bacteria; kingdom Bacillati; phylum Actinomycetota; class Actinomycetes; order Kitasatosporales; family Streptomycetaceae; genus Streptomyces; species Streptomyces sp. NPDC006207. Next base: position 45,942 of record NZ_JBEXSX010000012.1, read on the forward strand.
GTAGATCACCAGGACCTGGCCCTCGGCGCCGTTGACGCTCAGCTTCTCCCGGTACAGGTCCATGTCGCCGACCTGCGGGTGCCGCATCCGGGCGATCGCGCCCTCGCGCCGGTGCACGTCGTGGCGCGCCCACAGCATCCGGAAACGGTCGCTCTTCAGCGAGAGCTCGCCCACGAGCGCGGCCAGCCGGGGGTCGTCGGGGTCGGGCCCGGCCACCGCGCGCAGACTCGCCACCGCGTTCACCGTCGCGGTCTGCCAGTCCCGGTGCAGCTCCCGCTCCTCCGGGTCCAGGAACGCCGCGCGGAGCCGGTTCACCCCCGGCACGTTGTTCGGCGACAGTGCCCGCGCCAGGGCGTTCGCGGCCAGGACGTCGAGGTACTTCCCCTGTACGAGCGCCGGCATCGGCAACTGCCCGAGCAACTGGAGGACGTGGCCCGGCACCTTCTCCTGCGCGGGGCGCCTGGCCCTGCGCGGCTTGGGTCCCACCAGCCCGATCAGGTACGCCGTCGCGTCGGCGTCCAGCCGCAGCACACCCGCGAGCGCCTCAAGGACCTGCACGGACGGATTGCGGTCCCGCCCCTGCTCCAGCCGGAGGTAGTAGTCCGAGCTGATGCCCGCGAGCATGGCGACCTCCTCGCGCCGCAGCCCCGGCACGCGCCGCAGCCCACCGCCGTTGAGGCCGACGTCCTCGGGCCGTACGAGTTCCCGCCGGGCCCGCAGGAAGTCACCGATCACATTCGAGGCGTCCATGCGCCCCACGCTAGTTCGCCCCCCGCCCCCGTGCCTGGCCCTGCCGCCCCCAGGAACGGCCCGCCGGTGACCGTCCGGGAGGATGGCCGCATGGCTGACGGGAACTCGGGCCTCGCCCGTGGGGACGTGCTCGACGAAGGACGTGCCCTGGCGCTGATCGGCGCCGCGTCCACTGTGGAGCGCCTCCCCGTGGGTGGTGCGACGATGATCATCGGCACCGCCGGGACGCTGATCATCGTGGCGGCGGGGGACGTACCGGGGCGCAGCGGTGTGTGGAACGCCCAGGAGCTTCGTCTGCTCGGCCCCGCACCGGCATCGGTGCTGGAGCGGCTCTGGGAGTGGGCCGGCTTCCATCTGCTCGTCCGCGTGGACGAGGGACTGCTCTACCTCGGCACGGGCCACGCGGAACAGATCGGTTCACACCTTCCTCCCGGCGGCACCGCGTACGAACTCGACGACTGCAAAATACGACCGGAGACGCCCCTCGGCCGGGCGCTGCTCCAGCGGGTCCGCCCGCCGCACCCCGTCGCGACCCGCCCCGGCCTGGAGTGGCTGGACCATGTGAACGGCGACCGTGCCCTCGCCCTGGAGCGGTTCGTCACGGGCTGGTACCCGGCCACCGCCGACGACGGGGAACCACCGGTCGTACCTGGCGGCTGCGCGGACCTGCCCGGAGGGCTCGGGCAGCTCTACCGACTGGCCGCGCGGCGTCCCGGCGTCCTGGGCGTCCAGAACCGCATGGTCGAAGACCCCGGCCGGGAGACCGACGTCTGCGGCGACATGCGTGTCCTCGGCGTCGAGAACCAGGGAGGGTTCCGCTGGTCCACGCTGTGGACGCCCGGCGAGCCCGAGGACGACCCCACCGTCTGGCACCGAGTGGACGACGAACCGCCGGTCGCCGAGAACGAACCCCTCAGCGGCTTCCTCCTCCAGTTCTCGCTCTACGAGGCCGCGATGGGCGCCGACTATGTGGCGCTGGCACACGGAATCAGCGGAGCCGAGGTCGAGCCGCTCACCCGGGAACTGCGCCCGGTTCCCCTCCGGCCCCTGGAGCCCAGGTCGGCCAGGCGTTTCCACGTGGCACCCGGGCTCGTCCTGAGCGTTTCGAAAGGGTGGAGGGAGAACGCGTACGACGTTCGGGCCGGAGCCACCGACCGCGGCGCTCTGGGGCCCCTGGCCCACGACGCCGTCGACTGGCTGCACTTCGACGGGTGACCCCGCGCCGTGCGGAGATCAGGCGCCGGCCTCCAGGCACAGCACCGGTACGCGCTGGACGAGGTTGTTGGCGAAGCCGCCGCGGTTCCAGGGCTGTTCCGGCGGCTGGGTGTGGCCCTCCGCGTCGGTGGCGCGGACGCTGAGCACGTGGTGGCCGGGCGTCGCCTCCCAGGTGGTGTGCCAGTGCCGCCAGGCCCAGGGGTGGCCCTCGTCGGCGAGTGCGGCCGCCTGCCAGGTGTGGCCGCCGTCCGTGCTCGTCTCGACGCCGACGACCGGCGCGCGGCCGGACCAGGCCCGGCCCTCCAGGCGCTGCGGGCCCGGCCGGACGACACGGGTGCGCGTCATGAAGTCGGGGAAGCCGGGCGGCACCATGAGGGCGCGCGGCGCGATGCGGGTCACCGGCTCGCCCGGCTCGTCGGGCTCCTGCCGGAAGCGGTACGCGACGGACTGCTGGAAACCGGTGAACGGCGTGTCCGTGAGCGTGATGTCGCGCAGCCACTTCACGTGCGCCATGCCGTACCAGCCGGGGACGACCAGGCGGACGGGGTGCCCGTGCTGCGGCGGCAGGGGCGCGCCGTTCATGGCGTACGCCACCAGGACCTCGGGGTCCTCGGCGGTGGCGGCCGCGACCGTGAGCGAGCGCTGGTAGTCCTGTTCGACCCCGCGCTCCACGCCGTGGTCGGCGCCGGTGAAGACCGCCTCGACGGCGTCGGGCTCCACGCCCGCCTCCCGCAGCAGCGTGCGCAGCGGCACGCCCGTCCAGTCGGCCGTACCGACCGCCTCGGTCAGCCAGGGCTGGCTGACCGGGCGCGGGGTCAGTCCGGCGCGGCCGTTGCCCGCGCACTCCATGGTGACCCGGTGCGTGACGGCCGGATACCGGCGCAGGTCGTCCACGGACAGGTCCAGCGGGGTACGGACCCTGCCGCCGACGGTGAGCCGCCAGGTCCTGGCGTCGGCCGGCGGGATGTCGAAGTGGACCAGTACGTAGTGCAGGCCGGGCGGCGTGACGTCGTAGCGCAGGGCCTCCAGGGGGAGCGCGTGGTTGCGGGCCGCCAGGCCCAGTTCGTCCATGCCGATGCCCTCGGCCGGGTCGGCCAGCCGGGACGCGGCGCTCACGTGCGCGATGTTCGGATCATCCACCCCACCAGTGTGCCCCGGCAGGTCAGTGCCGGGCACGGTCGAGCAGCGCCCGCAGCACTGGACGCCGCGGCGACTCGCGGGGCAGGGCGCGCAGCGTCGCCTGCAGCAGGTCGACGTCGCCGTGGTTGCCGGGCCGGTCCAGCCAGTCGAGCAGCAGCCTGGCGTCGCCCCGGTCACGCAGGGCGCGACGCAGCCCACAGTGGAGTTCCTCGCGCGCGTCGACGATGGCCGGGGCGTCCGAAGCGGGCAGCAGCGCCCCGGGGTAGCGGGCCAGGGCCCGGCGGTGGGCGCCGCGCGCGAGGAGGGCCCGGACCTCGTCCGCGTCCGTGGTGGCCGGCAGCAGCAGCCGGTACGGGCGCGAGCCCAGCACCTGCGGGCCGAGCAGCCGGCGCAGCCGCGACATCTCGGCCCGCATGGTGACCCGGGCCGATTCGTGCTCGTGCAGCCGGACCGCCAGCGCGTCGGCGCCCAGCCCGCGTGGATGCCGGGCCAGCAGGAAGACGATCTCCGAATGGCGAGGGCTCAGTTCGACCGTGCCGTACGGGGAGGTCAGCTGTGCCCGGTCACGGGCCAGCACCTCCAGCCGGGCCGTCGCGGTCCCCGCGGCCGGTGCCGATCCCGGGGCGGCCGGCAGCACGCCGCGCAGCCGCAGCAACCGCAGTTCGGCCTCCGCCGCCGCCACGGTGGCGCGCACCAGGGCCAGGGCGTGCGGCGCCGCGATGTGGTCGCCGCCGGTCAGGTCGATGACGCCGATGACCGCGCCGGTGTCCGGGTCGCGGACCGGGGCCGCCGAGCAGCTCCACGGGTGCACCGGACGGATGAAGTGCTCGCCCGCGTAGATCTGCAGGGGCCGCCCGAGCGCGACCGCGGTGCCGGGTGCGTTGGTGCCGGCCGCGTCCTCGGCCCACTCCGCGCCCTCGACGAAGCCGATCCGTTCGGCCCGCGCGGCCAGCCCCGGGGTCCCCTCGACCCACAGCAACCGGGCGTGCTCGTCGCCGACCGCCACCAACTGGGCGCTGTCCTGCGCCGGTTCGACGAGCAGGCTGCGTACGACGGGCAGCACCGCCGCCATCGGGTGCTGCCGCCGGTAGTCCCGCAGCTCCGCGGCGCCGAGCCCGGGGGAGCGGGGGCCGTCGGCCTCCGGGTCCACGCCGCGGCTGAGCGAGCGCTGCCAGGAGTCGCGGACGACGTCGCGCACCGGGCGCGGGGGGCGACCCGTCGTCAGGAACTCCTCGTGGGCGCGCGCCACGTCCCGCCGCAGGAGGTCCGGATCGGTTCCCGGCGGCCAGGCCGCGTAGGACGCCGCGTACGAGACAGTCATGGCCGTCCCCGGAAGTAGGCACGGACCGGTGCCCGGCGGCACCGGGTGGGGTGCTGCCGAGTGTAGTTCCGCGGTGGCGCTCCGCCGCAACCCTGTTGCAACCTTGCGTGTCCTACGGTCGCGCCGAACGCCGTCCGCAACGGAGCGGGTGGCACGCAATGGGAGGCCGCCCCATGACCCGGTACGCCAACCCCGGCTCCGACGACGCGATCATGAAGTACCAGCCCCGCTACGACCACTGGATCGGCGGCGAGTACGTGCCGCCCGCCCGCGGCGAGTACTTCGAGAACCCGACCCCGGTCACCGGGGAGACCTTCACCGAGGTCGCCCGCGGCACCGCCGAGGACGTCGACCGGGCCCTCGACGCCGCCCACGCGGCCGCGCCGGCGTGGGGCCGTACGTCGGTGACCGAGCGGGCCAATATCCTGAACAAGATCGCGGACCGCATGGAGGCGCACCTGGAGGAACTGGCCGTCGCCGAGAGCTGGGAGAACGGCAAGCCGGTCAGGGAGACCCTCGCCGCGGACATCCCGCTGGCCATCGACCACTTCCGCTACTTCGCGGGTGCCATCCGCGCCCAGGAGGGCAGCCTCGCCGAGATCGACGACGACACCGTCGCCTACCACTTCCACGAGCCCCTGGGCGTCGTCGCGCAGATCATCCCCTGGAACTTCCCGATCCTGATGGCGACGTGGAAGCTCGCCCCGGCCCTCGCCGCGGGCAACGCCGTCGTCATCAAGCCGGCCGAACAGACCCCGGCCTCCATCCACTTCTGGATGAGCCTGATCGCCGACCTGCTGCCGCCCGGCGTGGTCAACATCGTCAACGGCTTCGGCGTCGAGGCCGGCAAGCCGCTCGCCTCCAGCCCGCGCGTGGCCAAGGTCGCCTTCACCGGTGAGACGACCACGGGCCGGCTCATCATGCAGTACGCCTCGCAGAACCTGAGGCCCGTCACCCTGGAGCTGGGCGGCAAGAGTCCCAACATCTTCTTCGACGACGTCTCCAGCGCGGACGACGACTTCTACGACAAGGCGCTCGAGGGCTTCACGATGTTCGCCCTCAACCAGGGAGAGGTCTGCACCTGCCCGTCCCGCGCGCTGATCCAGGGCGGCCACTACAACGCCTTCCTCGAGGCGGCCGTCACCCGCACCGAGAAGATCGTCCAGGGCCACCCGCTGGACATCTCCACCATGATCGGTGCCCAGGCCTCCAACGACCAGCTGGAGAAGATCCTCTCCTACTTCGACATCGGCCAGCAGGAAGGAGCCAAGGTCCTCACCGGCGGCGAACGCGCCGACCTGGGCGGCGAACTGGCCGGCGGCTACTACGTCCGGCCGACCATCCTCGAGGGCGACAACCGCATGCGCGTCTTCCAGGAGGAGATCTTCGGCCCCGTCGTCGCCGTCACCTCCTTCGGCGACTTCGACGACGCCATCGCCACCGCCAACGACACCCTCTACGGCCTCGGCGCCGGCGTGTGGACCCGCGACGGCAGCACCGCCTACCGCGCCGGCCGCGCGATCCAGGCGGGCCGCGTCTGGACCAACTGCTACCACGCCTACCCGGCGCACGCCGCCTTCGGCGGCTACAAGCAGTCGGGCATCGGCCGCGAGACGCACAAGATGATGCTCGACCACTACCAGCAGACCAAGAACCTGCTGGTCAGCTACTCCCCGAAGAAGCTCGGCTTCTTCTAGGACGCCGCGTGAGGGGTGCCTGGCCCGGCCGGGGCCGGGCACCCCTGTCAGGTGTGGGTGAGGCGGACGCAGGCCGCGGCGACTTCGCGGAGGTCGCCGGTGCGGCGCAGCAGGTCGCGTTGGACGCGGGCGCCGTTGCCGGTCTTGAGGAGCCCGGCGAGGGCGTCCTGCGCGGGGACCAGGTCGCCGTTGTCCTCCAGGGCGTCGCGTACGAGGTCGAACAGCGCGCGGACCACGGCCTCGGCCGGGGCGGGCTCCATGGTCACCGGGTGGACCAGGCGGCCGTCGATGCCCTCGCGGGCCGCCCTCCAGGTCGCCAGCCGCAGCAGGGCCACGCCGTGCGCTGACGGCGGCTCACCGGCCCGCCACGCGCGGGCCGCGGTCTCCACCAGCGCCCGCACCAACGTCGCCAGCAACGCGGTCACGGACGCGTCCAGGCACACGTCCGCGACGCGGACCTCGACGGTCGGGTAAGCGTGCGACAGCCGGGCGTCGAAGTACACCATGCCCTCATCGCGGAGGGCGCCGGTGGCGATCATGGCCCGCACCTGCTCGTGGTAGGCGGCGGCGGAACCGAACGGTTCCACCGGCCCTGCCGACGGCCACCTGCCCCACACCCGGCTGCGGTAGCTCGCGTAGCCGCTGTCCCGGCCCTGCCAGAACGGCGAGTTCCCGCTGAGCGCCAGCAGCACCGGCAGCCAGCAGCGGATCCGGTCCAGGACCGCGACGCCCTCCTCGTCGGACTCCACCGACACATGGACGTGGCAGCCACAGGTCAGCGTCTCCTGCGCGGTCAGCCCGTACCGCTCCCGCAGCCACCCGTACCGCTCCCCGGTGCTCAGCTGCGGGCTCACCGGCAACGGCGACGTCGCCAGCGCCGCGACCGCGCCACCGGACTCCTCGGCGTGCCGTGCGGCCTCCGCCCGCCACCGCACGATCTCCGCCGCCAGGTCCTCCATCCGCGACTGCGGCCGGGTGGCGAACTCCACCTGCTGACGCTGCAGTTCCGCCTCGAACACCTGGCCGCCCGCCGTGCCGTCACGACCGGCCGACGCCAGCACCGCCGTCGACAACGCCCGCGGCTCCCCGGACTCCGCGTCCAGCAGCAGGAGTTCCTCCTCCACACCGACCGTGCGCAACGCTTCTCCTTCCCGGCAGCCGCGGGGGACGCGGACGCGCCTCAGGCAAGCACCGAATCGTCCTCCGGCCGGGCCCCCGGCAGCCGCAGCCGCGCCGCGATCAGCGCCGTGGCGACGTCCCGCGTGCCGGTCGCCACGCACAGCGTGTACGAGACGTCCGCCATCCGGCGGCGCACCTCGGGGTCCCCAGCGTCGAGCATCCTCAGCGTCTCGTAACGGTCGACCAGGTCGTTCAGCACGGCGGGGTGGGCCAGCAGCACATCGTCCTCCTGCGGGGTGGTTCATGGGATCAAGCCGCGTACCTGGCTGCCGCCTACCCCGGCTTCGGCCGGGCACGCAGGAGGAGCGCGGTGCGGGATCAGCGGCGGGTCCGCTCCGGCAGGGCGGTGACGATGATCTCGCGGGTCGCCGTGCTGTCCTCGACCGTGCGGAACCCGGCGAGGGCCAGCGCGTCCAGCACCGCCCTGTGGAGCGGGCGGCGGTGCGCCCCGGCCGGATGCCGCGCCGTCACATCGGTGCCGAGGAGGGTGCCCCAGCGCACGACCACGCCCCGCGGCCCCGCCTCCACGACGGGACGGTCCTCGCCGCCCGCGTGCCGTGCGAGCGGCAGGCCCGCGTCCAGCAGGGCCAGGCACACCGCCGTGTACAGGCGCCGGACGTCCGCGCCGAGCCGGTGGGCCGACGGGCGGGACGGGGTGAGCGCGCCGCGGTTGCCGGTGAGGTCGAGCAGCCGCAGGACGGTGTCGCTCGCGACGGTCACGGTCAGCGTCCGGTGCGCGGCCATGGCGCGGTTGCGCAGCTCCAGCAGGGCGTTCAGTCCCGCCCCGTCGCAGTCGGTGACGTCGCGCAGGTCCAGGTCGAGGCCGTCCCCCGCCTCCAGGGCGGCGAACAGGGCGCGGCGCACTTCCGGCGCGGTCGCGGCGTCGAGCTCGCCGATCAGGACGGCCTCGGTGCGCGCGGCGCCGTGGGGACCGAGCAGCATGGTCAGGCGCGTATGGGACTCATGCTGCCCGGCGAGTTCGGGTCCCGCGGGGACGGAGTGCACCCGCAGATCGGGAAACCGGTCCGACATGCCGTACCTCCTGCACTTTCGCTGCTCGCCGGTGCGTGCACCATCTCGGCGTGGAGTGATCGGAAAACGTGAACGACACCCGGAGGCCCGCATGAACATTTCCGGGCAAAAGGGTGACATCGGCATGATATGTGCTGGAGGGCGGGTTGGCGCCCGGTGTGCCGGGCGCGTCCGTCCGCGCGTCGCGGCGGGGCCGCCCGCACGCCCGGTCGGCGGTCGTACGCGGGCCGTACGGGGGCGGGGCTCAGGGATCAGAGCGGGCGGCAGCGCGGCGCTGCCCGTCACGGCGGGCGTCGTGCCACCTGTCGGTGGGAGGCCGGCCCCGCCACAGAGCCGGCCCTCCGGGAGTCCGGTTCCGAGAAGCCACACGGATCGGGACGCCCACCACGCTATGTGCCACCACTGACAACCGGCGCGTGCGGCGACGTCCTCCTCATGGGCGGTGGCAGCCAACGACGGGAGGGGCCGAGGGGAGTTCCCGGTAGGGCGCCCGGCTCAGCGGGAGACCGCCGGCGCGACGTGAACCTCAGCCGGGCCAGACACCGGTGAGACGCCGGGTGGCGGTCGCGCCCGCGCGGTCGACCGCCGCCTTGACGAAGGCGAAGATCGCGCCCTGGAGCGCCGCCGCGGTGAGCACCTCGGCCCAGGAGCGGTCCTCGTCGGTGGCGTCGGGCGCGTCCTGTTCGTGGCCGAGGGTCTTCCAGGCCTGCTTGAACAGCGCGCCGGCGATCAGCCCGGAGACCGCGCCCAGGGTCAGTCCCACGGGCTTGTAGACGATTTTCGACGCCTTCACCCGCGCCTCCTCCTGGCGCGGCGCACCAACAGCAACACCCCCATCGCCGCGCCGGCGCCCAGCAGGGGCGCGCGATGGGACCGCGCGGCGCGTGCGGTCCGGCCGGCACGTGCTCGTACCGCCGGGGCCTTCGTGCGGGCCAGCCGCCCGGCGCGCACAGCCTGGAGCCGCATCCGCCGGGCCGCCTCGACGGCCTTGTCCCGGGCCGGCTCCGGGGTCTTCTCCCGGACCAGCTCGCCTATCCGGGACGCCGCCTCGTGCGCCTTGGCGCCCGCCTGGCCGGCCCGGCCCGCCAGCCGGCCCTTGACATCGGTCTTCGCCGACAGCGCCGCGACGGTGCGGCCCAGTTCCTCGCGCGTCGCCTCGACGCGCTCACGCAGTTCGTCGGTCGTCGGTGACTTGTCGCTCGTCATCGGTGTGCCCTTTCCTTGAGTTCCGCGATGTCGGCCTTGACGCTGTCGATGGTGGCCTCAGGCGCGGGCGGGGCCGCCCGGCCGAACTGCCTACGGCCCGCCGCGGCAAGTACCGCCGCGACCAGGGCCAGGACCCCCGCGACGACCAGCGCCGCCGCCCACACCGGCAGCGCGAGCGCCAGGGCCGCGACGGCGGCGGAGCCGAGCCCCTGCAGCGCCAGGACCGCGAAGAGGCCCGCCCCGCCGAAGAGTCCGCCGCCCAGGCCGAAGCGCCGGCCCTTCCGGGTCATCTCCGCCTGGGCCAGCCGCATCTCCTCGCGTACCAATCGCGACAGTTGCTCCGACGCGCGGGACACCAGTTCGCCCACCCGTTCGTCACCGCCGCCGCGGTGCTCGGTCGCGCTCACGGGCCGTCACCTGCCTCCGTCTGTTCCGCGGTCCGTCTTCCGTTCGCCCCCTCACCACGCGCCTTCCCGCTCCGCACCGGCTCACGCGCGATCACCCTCCTGACGTGACATCAGACCCTGCCGGACGATGATGCGTTCGGCAGGATGGGGACCATGAAGACAACCTCCACGCCGCAGCCGGGTTCGTCCTGCCGGGGCTCCGCCCTGTCCCTGTGGTCCAAGGACTCGGTACTCTCCATCGGTTCGGTGGGCTCCGTGCTCTCCATCGGTTCCGTCGGCTCGGTGCTGTCCGTCGGCTCGGTCGGCAGCGCCCTGTCCGCGGGGTCCATCGGTTCGGCCCTGTCGCTGCTGTCGACCGGTTCGTGGCTGAGCGTGGGCTCACTGCTGTCCGCCGGGTCGCGCTGGTCGGTCCTGTCCTGGCGCTCCTCGCACGGTTTCCGCTCCGCTGGCACGGCAGCCGCCGTGGCCGGAGCGGCCGCGCTCGTGCTGCTGGCCCGTTCGGCGGGGGACCCGCCAGCGGAGTGATCACAGGCCCGCCCGGCGTGCCGCGCCAGGGCCCGGGCGGGGTCCGGGGGTTTGGATGGGGGCGGCCGCCGACCGGTGGCCGTCGCATCCGACCTGGAGGCCGTCGTGCGTGTCCGCCCTGTCGCTGTGTCCGTCCTGTCCACGGCGATGCTCGTGGCCGCGGCGCCCTCCGTACGGGCCGCGGACGGCTGGACGCCGCACCGCGACGGCGGCCGCAGCGTACGGCTCGCCGTGTACGACTCCGGGCGCGTCGGCCACGCCCTGATCACCGTCCACCGGGTCGGGCGCGGCTGGGAGGTCGACGCCCTCGTCACCAAGGAGGTCGACGACCCGGGCTGCATCTACCTCGCCACCGACGACGGTGAGGACGGCGGCCAGGGCCGGGAGATCGGCGCCCAGTGCGGCTCCGCCGACACCACCACCCGCATGATCAGCCACACGGAGTTCCGCCGGCTGGTCCTCGGCTGGGTCGACGGTGACGGCGTCCCCGTCAGCCGGCGCAGCGTCAGGCTCTGACGGCGTGCGCGGTGTCCCCCGGTGTCCGCGACCTCGCCGGAACCGCTGGCCCGCGACCGTAGCGATGGGGTACGACTGCACGATGGACTGCGAGCGTTGCCTGGAACCCGTGATCGAGGGCCCCGAGGGCGGCTACGTGTGCGGCCTGTGCCTGTTCACGGTGGAACCCCCCGGGTACAACAAGCGCCGCGAGGAGGGGCTGCGGGCCGTCGCGGCCGAACGCCGCCGCCGTACTTCGGAACGTCGCGCCCGCAAGGGGCTGCCGGTCTGAAAGGTGCCCATCCGGCACTCCGCGGACCTGCTGCCCGACCCGGAGGCCATGGCCTGGCCGGCGCCACGCCCTCCCGCCGAACGGCCTCGACGCGGGCGCGCCCTCGGGATCGGGCGCCGCGCCCCGCGCTGCCGGCGCCGGGCCGTACGGCGCCGGCTCGCCGACCGCCGACTGCATGTCTCCGCACGCAGCAGATCTTCGGCAACGTCTCGCGCTACCTGCTGCCCGCTTTCCCGCTGTTCGTGCCGCCCGCGCCGGCCCTCGCCCGCACCCGGCCCGCCGCGCGGGCCACGCTGCTGGGGTTCGCCGCGCTGGCCTCCGGCTCGTACGCCGGATACGTGCTCTTCGAGCCGGGCGTTCCGTAGCCCGCGGCCATGGTGGTGATCCAGCCCTCGCCCGAGCCCGGCGGCGACCACCACGTACGCGAGCACGACCGCGTCGACGGGCCCCCGGGCAGCCGGGCGGCCCGGCATCCGTGACCCGGATTCTCGGCGGGACGTTAGATCTGGGCGCCGGACCTTGTCCGGGCGAGGCGCGGAACCCCGTGCTCTGGGCACCTCGCCCCGTCCCCCATCAGGGCCTTTCCCTCTGGAGCCGCCGATGTCGCCGACTTCCGCCATGCCCGCGTCCCCGTCCGCCGAGCAGCGCGGCAAGCGCCGCCTCGCCCTCGTGGGAGGGTCGCTGGGCAATCTCGTCGAGTGGTACGACTGGTTCGTCTACGCCAGCTTCGCCCTCTACTTCGCCGACTCCTTCTTCCCCGGTGACAACCCGACCACCCAGCTGATGAACACCGCCGGCATCTTCGCGGTCGGCTTCCTCATGCGTCCCGTCGGGGGCTGGGTACTGGGGCGCGCCGCCGACCGGCACGGCCGCAAGAGCGCGCTGACCCTCACCGTCACCATGATGTCCGTCGCCGCCCTGCTGATCGCGATCGCCCCGACGTACGGTCAGGCCGGCTACGCCGGCGCACTCGTGCTGCTGCTCGCCCGGCTGCTGCAGGGCATGAGCATCGGCGGTGAGTACGCGGCCAGCGCGACCTACCTCACCGAGGCGTCGGCCCGCAACCGGCGCGGGCTCGGCTCGTCCTTCCAATACGTGTCGATGACGGCGGGACAGCTCCTGGGCCTGGCGATCCTGATCACGCTCCAGCACGTGCTGACCACGGACCAGTTGTACGACTGGGGCTGGCGCGTGCCCTTCCTGCTGGGCGCGGTCTTCGCCCTCGTCGTCTTCTGGATCCGGCGCAGGCTCCAGGAGACCGACGCCTTCGCCGAGGAGGCCGGCACCCAGGACGACGCCCGCGGCTCGCTCCGGCTGCTGTGGCAGCACCGGCGTCAGGCGCTGCTGGTCATGGCGCTCACCCTGGGCGGCACCGTCGCGTACTACACCTACACCACCTACCTCACCAAGTACCTCATCGGCAGCGCCGGCATGGCCAAGAACACCGCGACGCTGGTCAGTTTCACCGCGCTCTTCGTCTTCGCGCTGCTCCAGCCCCTGGCCGGTGCGCTGTCGGACCGGATCGGCCGCCGGCCGCTGCTGATCACCTTCGCCGTGGGATGCACCTTCGGCACCTACCCGATCATGACGGCGCTCGGCTCGGCCTCCTCGTACTGGCCCGCGCTCGGCCTCTCGCTGCTCGCGCTGGTGATCGTCACGGGCTACACCTCGATCAACGCCGCCGTGAAGGCCGAACTGTTCCCCACCCGGGTACGGGCGCTGGGCGTGGCGCTGCCGTACGCGATCGCCAACGCCCTGTTCGGCGGCACCGCGGAGTACGTGGCGCTGTGGTTCAAGGACGCCGGTCACGAGTCGGCCTTCTTCTGGTACGTCTCGGCGTGTGCGCTGGTCTCCCTCGTCACCTACGTCCTCATGCCCGACACCAGGAACGCCGCGCTCAGCCGTGCCGAGGAGGCGGCCGGCGACCCGGCGCCGCGGGCCGCGCGGTCGCCGGCCGAGGGTGTGGTGCCGCAGGCGTAGTACCGCCCCCACCGAGGTGTGCGGCTCCCGATCCCGGACACGGCGCCGGGATCGGGAGCGCGGCGGTCGGTCAGCGGCGGACGACCTGCGGGGCTATGTCCTCGGTGAACGTCCCGCCCTCGGAGGACTTGGCGGTGAGGGCCTTGGCGGGGGTGGTGCCGCAGAAGGCGGCTTCCAGCGTGCCGCCGAGGATGGTGTTGACGGTTCCGTTGTTGGAGGTGTTGGCCATGGACGTCATGCTGCGCTTGCCGTCGGCGGTGGTGAACGCGTAGGTGTAGAAGCCCTGGACGGTGCCGGTGTGGCCGTACACGGTGACGCCGCAGGACAGCTTCCTGGCGCGCAGGCCCAGCCCGTAGGACTGGGTGCCGTCGGCGTTGACCGGGACCATGGTCATCATCTGCTGCAGTTGGGCGGCGGGCACGAGCGTGCCGGAGACCAGCGCGGAGAAGAACCGGTTGAGGTCGTTGGCGTTGGAGATGACCGCGCCGGCGGACTGCGCCCAGGAGACGGTCTGTTCGGTGGAGTCCACCAGCGGCAGCGTGGTGTCGTCGGGGCGCAGGTAACCGTGGGCGTAGGAGCCGGAGATGGTGGTCTGCGGGTGGACGTAGGTGGTGTTCTTCAGGTTCAGGGGCTCGAAGATGCGCTGCTGGTACTGGGTGGCCATGGGCACGCCGGTGACGTGCTCGATGAGTTGCCCCAGGACGACGAAGTTGGTGTTGGAGTAGCTGTAGGCCGCGCCGGGCTCGTTGGTCGGCTGGTGGGCCGTCGACAGGTCGATCAGTTCCTGGTAGGTGAACACCTTGTTCCGTACCGATTCGAAGCCCGGGACGGTGAAGTAGAACATGTCGTTGGTGTAGTCCCACAGGCCGCTGCGGTGGCTGAGCAGATGCCGCACGGTGATCCGGTCGTCCGGCAGCGGCTGGGCCAGGTAGGTGTTCGCCGGTGCGTCCAGGTCGATACGCCCCTCGGCGACCAGTTGCATCAGCACCACCGTGGTGAAGGACTTGCTGACGCTGCCCACCCGGAACCGGCGGTCGGCGTCCATCGCGGTGTGGGCGACGGTGTCCGCCTGGCCGGAGGAGATGCGGTAGCTCGTGCTGCCGGAGTCGATACGGGTCAGCGCCCCCGGGGCGCCGTTGGCCATCGCCTGCTTCTGCACGGCCAGGACGGCGCCGACGGAAGGGGCGGGCAGGGATGAGGTGGCGGCGCCGGCGGGGGAGGCGGCCAGGACGGCCGTCGCGGTGCAGCCTGCGAGCACGATGCCCGCGTTCTTGATGCGCATGGTGGACTTTCTGGTCGGGGAACAGGTGACCGGTGGGGGGCGTCGCCTTATGCGGCGACTGCGGGCCCGGGAACGCGGGGACCCGGATCGTGCCGGGTCCCCCGCCGGTGGCCAGGCGTCAGCCGACGGCCAGGGTGGCGAGGGGGCGGTGGCCCGCGTCGAAGACGGTGACACTGCGTATGAAGGGGCTCCCCTGCTGCGGGAAGGACGAAGGGAGCGGGCTGGTGGCGTACCAGGCGCCCCAGCGGGGGTGTCCGGGCAGCCGGACGACGCTGCCGGTGACCGTGCCGAGGCCGGTGACGACCCTGACGGTGGCCGCGTCGGCGGCGTCGTCCGGGGTGACGTACACCCCGGACAGGAAGTACCGGTCGCCCACCGTCTCGGCTTGCAGGCTCACGCTGGGCCGAGTGGGATCGATGTTGCCGTCGACCACGCTGCGGAACTGGTCCGGCTGGTCGGGCGTGGACCAGTGCTTGCCCTCCTCGGTGAGCCACAGGACCACCCCGGGAGCCGCGTTGACGCGCTCACCGGGCGACACGACCCGCGCCCACCCGCCCCTCGTGGCGGGGGCGCGGGCGGCCGCGGTGGCCTGTGACGTTCCCGTGGGCGCCGTGGACGCCGTGGACGGCGCCACCGCGTAGGCCACTGCCGGCACCCCTGCCAGAAGGGCCGCCGTCATCGTGGCCGCCGCTAACTTCTTCATCCGGGTCATGGATGAGACTCCTTGCAGACTGTCAAACGAACGCACCGGGGGCTCACATGCCCCCTCCACCTCTCAGACCACGGTTCGGCGAAGATCGGTTGACAGAACGCGCAGACTTTCCGGGTCGGTGGTGGTGCGCCACCTGCCGCGTCGGAACCGCCACTGCATGGACAGGGGGAGATCCACGGATGCACGCGCTACCGGTCGAGGACGCCGACCGCATGGCCCACGCATCCGGCACGGCCCTCGCCGCCAGCGCGGCCATACGTGAGCAGGGTCGGCCGGGCCCTGGATGCCCTGCGGTTCGTGCACGAGGCGGAGTTCGACCTGCTCGACCTCGAACCGCCGGACCCGGACCGGCTGAAGCTGCGGCGAATGGCCCCCGGTCATCGGCCTGGTCGTCGCGGGTGTGGGGATCGCGTTGGCACCCGAGGGCCGGCACTTCCCGTCGAGTTCATGCTCCGCGGCCGCGCTCCCGTTGCGGCGCCGCGTCGACTCGTCTCTCCCGGGGCACACGCGGCCGGCCAGGCCGCCCGTCGCTTCCTCGAACACGTCCGCGGCAGCCTCCGTACCCCGGACGGTCGTTGGGGCGTCCCGCGGCGGTCAGCGGCAGAGTGCCCGCAGCACCATGTCCGCGTAGCGGTGCCAGACCGACGGTTCGCGTTCCTCGAGCCGCACCAGCTGCAGGGCCGCGCCGCACAGGAGCACCCGCAGATCCAGCGGCGTGGTGTCCTCGCGCAGCGTCCCCGCCGCACGCGCGGTCTCCATGGCCTCGGTCAGCGACTCCAGGACCGACACGGCGGCCGGGGACGCTCCGTCCGCCAGGCGCTCGGCGAGCAGACGGTCGTGGGCCAGGACGTCGAAGAGTGCGCACACATGGCGGCGGAAGACCTCGTCGGGGCCGGGCTCGTCCCGGGCCGCTGCGGTGCGCCGTTCGAGCTCCTCCAGGCTCAGCCGGGTGATCGTCTCCAGCAGGTCCTCCTTGGTGGGGAAGCTCCGGTAGACGGTCGCCTTGCCGACCTGGGCCCGCGCCGCGATCTGGGGGACGGTGGCCAGGGTGCCCCGTTCGCGGAAGACGTCGACCGCGGCGGCGACCACGCGTTCGTGGTTGCGGCGGGCGTCCGCCCGCCGCGGTGACGTGGACGTCTGCCGTTCCGGGTCGGGCGGGTGCGCAGGGCTCATGGGACGGCTGGCCTGTCTGGGTTCGATGAGGGGCTCGGCCCCCTGGGTCCGGTGGCCATGGTATCGGACCCGGGAGTCCGTTTCCTTGCGGTGAGTGTGTGCGTACGCAAGTACTGGGTGCCTCCATGGCGCGCGCCGACCTCCGCCGGCGGATGCGGGTGGTGCCGGTTCGCAGGCCCCGGTGGGGAACGACCGTGCAGGCAAGCCGCGCCGCTCGGCCTCGTGGGGCCGGTTCGCTGATGACGTCGATCCGGAAGCCGGCCGCGGTGAACGCGTCGGTGATCGCGTGCAGCGGTCGTCCCGGAAGGCCATCAGGTGCTTGGCGCCGCCGAGTTCCCTCATCCCGGACGAGCCCCGTCAGGGCGTTTCGGGCTTGCGGGCCAGGAGGCAGGCGTGCGGTCGGTTCACACGTCCGCCGGGCTGCTGTTCCAGTTTCGCGGTGACGACGAGTCCGGCCTGCTCCAGCAGGTCGACCATGCGGTCCAGGGGCAGGAGGTACGACTTGTAGGACACCGGACGGCCATAGCGGTGGGTCGGCTGCAGCCGCTCATCGCCGACGTAGTCTCCCCAGAGCAGGCAGCCGCCGGGCGCGAGCGTGCGGTGGAACTCGGCGAACACATCCGGCAGCCACTGCGGGGGCGTGTGATGGGTGGAGTACCAGGCCAGGATGCCGCCGAGCTCGTCGTCCCCCATCTCCAGCGCGGTCATCGAGCCCTCGGTGAACCGCAGGTCCGGGTAGGCGTGCCGGGCCAGCCCGACCATCTTCGGCGACAGATCGACGCCGAAGGCGGACACCCCCAGCCCGGCCAGGTGCGCCGTCACGCGCCCGGGGCCGCACCCCAGGTCCGCGACCGGCCCCAGACCGGCCGTCCGCACCAGTTCGGCAAATCCCGCCAGCATCGCGCGTGACAGCGGGTCCATGGCGTCTGGAGGCGGGACGCGTTCGACGTAATCGGCGGCGACCGTGTCGTACGACTCGCGGACGGAGGTCAGGAAGGAGGGCTCGGCCATGCGGGCGACCCTAGACCAGGCAACTGACAGACCATGGCACGACCTTCAGCTCGTCTGGGCGACATCCGCCGCGGTCGCCACCCAGCCGTCGCACCACGCCGCTGATCGTTCGCGGTCACGGCACCGTCGCCGGTGCGCCCACGCCGGCACCGCCATCCCGGACGGCTCCCGGTGCCGGACCGGGTCGCCCTGGCGGGCGTCGATACGCCCCAGGCGATCGCCGAAGGCGAGTCCCCACCGTGAACTCCCGCGGCCCCGACTGTCCTGGCAGCCCACCCGCTACCTTCCTCACATGGAACGGGCCATCATCCTGGGCAGCCTCGCCGCGGGCGGAACCGACACCGCCCCGCAGCGACTCGCCGAACTTGCCGCCGAACTCGACATACCGGCCGCCGACCTTCTCGTTGTCGCAGGCCGGCCGGTGCCGACGGAACTCCTGCCCCCGGAGCGCGACGCCAGGGTCATGAGGCAGTTCGCATACCGCGTCAGTCACTGCGACCACTCCCAGCTCGCCGCGCTGGAGGCATGCGTGCGCTCACTGCCCCGCGTCACCGCTCCAGGACCCTTCGTTCAGCCGGCGTGGCCGGGCCGCCGTCCCGCCGAGACCAGGTTCGCCGCCGTGTTCGGCGCGCTGATCCGCAATCGCGGCTTCGGCATCCGTGAACTGCCGTTCATGGGACTGTCCCTCAGCACGCTGTACCGGATGGTGTCGCGCTGGGACCCGAGTCCGCACCGCCGGCAGCAGCTATCGGCCGTAGCGGGTCCGCTGGGCTGGACCCTGCCCGATCTCTTCGCGGTCGCCGATGAGCCGTACTCGGAGGAACTCCGCCCGCTGCTGCACTGCCACCACCTCGGGCGGGTCTTCGCGGCGGCCGTCCCCTTGACCACCGCCCAGCTGATCAAGACCGCGGAGGAGGCGGATCGACTGAGCGTGCGTGAGGACCACGGCGCATGGCAGCCCGTCTCGCAAGGCTTCGCCGAGGAGTGCCCGGACTTCCCCTGACGGCAAGGGCCGCCTCGGTGCCTTGGCATGAGCGCTCGCTCGGACGCCTCCGTCGAGAGGCCCACCGCGGCCGCGACGCGGTCCCGCGAGACCGGTCCGGCCGTGACCGGCATCCTGTACACGCTGTCTTCGACGCAGAGGGCGTCATCTGTCCCGGGCAGGTGAATCCCTTCCGGGGAGCGCCGTGCATCGGGGTCTGACAACGTTGTCTAACCGAAGTGCCATGCGTGCGTTCGCAATCAAAGGGAAGGTGGGCGGCCGACAGGTCCAACCCTGTCGGCCGGGGGGTGTGGGGGATTCAGACCATGGGGCGGACCCTGCCGCTGCGGGACGCCGCTGTGGCGACCGCCGTCATGCAGGGGGTGCAGTACTCGTCGCGGTAGTCGTCGTCGGGTGCCGGAACGGGCCTGCCGGCGAGCGCACGGCCGCACAGGGTGCTTCCGTCAAGCCGGAGTACGTGCCACAACTGGGCGGATCCGGTTTCCGTCGCTATGGGTTCGGCGCGCATGTCGTACATCGGCGACCTCCCACTCGAACGCGTATGCGGTCACGCTCATGAGACGCCGCCCGCCCCGAAGCCGCGACCGAGAGGCCGCCGAACGGGTGAATCGCGCAGGGTGACGGGACGAGCGTGGGATCAGCCGCGCCGGACCAGCGCCAGCAGATCCGTGACGAGTTCGAGCGAGGCGTCGACGTGGGGGAGGGACATGGACTCCACCATGAAGTGCTGGATGCCCGTCCGGTCGGCGAGCGACTTGATGGCGTCGGCGACCCGGGTCAGCGGGGTCCCCTCCACGACGTTGACCCGCATGACCGTGTCCAGCAGCGAAGGGTCGCGTCCCGCCGCACCGGCGAACTCGTTGATCAGGGCGCGCTGCGCCAGCACCGTGTCGGCGTCCACGAAGACGGGCACGACGCACGCCGGCAGCCAGCCGTCCGCACGTTCACCGATGCGCTTGAGCGCGGCGGGGGCCCCGCTCGGCGCACCGAGGTAGAAGGGAGGGCGGGGCTTCTGCGCGGGCTTCAACGGCGCGTACTGCAGCGGAAGCTCCAGGTGGCGGCCGTGGTACTCCACCGGGTCCCGGGTCCAGAGCAGCTCGAGTGCGTCCAGCATCTCGTCGGTACGGGCGCCGCGCTTGGTGAAGTCCACGTTCGCCGCCGTGAATTCCTCGGGCGACCAGCCGACGCCGAAGCCGGGGATGAGCCGCCCGCCGCTGATCCGGTCGATCGTGGTCAGACTGCGGGCGAGCTGTGCGGGTGCGTAGACCGGCGCGATGAGGACGTTGGTGCCCAACTGCACCTGCTCGGTCGCGGCCGCCGCGACACCGAGCAGAACGAAGGGGTCGGCCGCGGTCCGGTACTCCACCGGGATCGTGGTGCCGGGGCCGGTGGCCCCGATCGTGGGGTTCAGGGCGGCGAAGTGCCGGTCGCCCGCCCACAGGCTTGCCGCACCGGCCTTCTCCGCCTCCCGGGCGAACTCGGCCGCCCGGTCGACCTGGTGGGCCACGTTGTGCAGGTACGGAAGCGCAAACCCGATCTTCATGGAAACCCTTCGTTCGCCTCGGGGGCATGCCGGACACGGCCGTTGCCCACGTCAGGAGCCCGCGACGAAGCCGTAGGCCGTGCCCAGCCTGCTGTCCCGCCGTCCGGGGGTGAAGGCACTGGTGTTCCTGGGAGTGCCGGGACCACCCGGCACCTTCATGACGAGGCGACTGGTCCCCCCGCTCCCAGGACCGCCGGGGCACTGCCACCGGGGGCCGGGGGCGTGCACAGTGGGGTTCCCCCAGGGAAGCGGTGTTCAGGCGGCCGGAACGGGCTCCAGGGTCTGCTCGGCCCAGATGGTCTTGCCGACCAGCGCGTACCGGGTGCCCCAGCGATGGGAGCACTGCGCCACCAGGAAGAGCCCGCGTCCGCCCTCGTCGGTGGTGGCCGCCCGGCGGATGTGGGGCGACGTGCTCGCCGCGTCGCTGACCTCGCAGATGAGCGTCCGGTCGAGGATCAGGCGCAGCCGGATCGGGTCGTGCCCGTGCCGGATGGCGTTGGTGATGAGTTCGCTGACGATGAGTTCGGTGGCGAAGGCCAGGTGTTCCAGCCCCCACAGGTCGAGCTGCCGCAGCACCAGCGAGCGCATGTCGCCGACGGCCGCGGGGACGGGGGGCACGGTCCACGTGGCCAGCTTCCCCGGGTCGAGGGGGCGGGTCCGGGCCAGCAGCAGGGCCAGGCCGTCCTCCATCGTGAGCTGGGCGGCGACCAGGTCGGAGATGGCACGGCACGTCTCCTCGATCGGGCGGGCCCGGTCGGCGACGACGGTGCTGAGGCGGGCGGCGAGCGTCTCGGACGTGTCCGTGGCGCGCTGGAGGCTGTGGCTGGAGAACACCAGGGTGCTGCCTTCGGCGAGTTCCAGATCCAGCGGCTCGAACACCGGGTCCCCCTGGCCGAGGGGGTTGTTGACCGGCACATCGGGGATCACCACGTCCCCGCTCCGGCCGACGACGGCCGGCGGGGGATGTCCGGCACTGGCCATCACGCACCGCCGCGAGACGGGGTCGTAGACGGCGTACAGGCAGGTCGAGCCCTTGAGCGCCTCCACCACGGGCGCGGACCCGGTGGCGTGTTCGCGCTCCAGGAGCCGCGGCACCATGTCGTCGATCTGGCCGAGCAACTCGTCCGGTGTGAGGTCCACTTGGGCCAGCGTGCGGATCGCGGAGCAGATGTGCCCCATGCACGCGGCCGCCTGGAACCCCGTGCCCGGCACCGCGCCCACGACCAGGGCGACCCTGGCACCGGACAGCGGGATCACGTCGAACCAGTCGCCGCTCACGCCTGCGTGCACCCGCGACGGCCGGTAGTGCTGCGCCACCTCGACCGCGCTCTGGTCCGGGACGCTGCGCGGCAGCATGCTCGCGTGGAGGGTGAGGGCGGCGGTGTGCTCGTTGGTGTAGCGGCGGGCGTTGTCCAGGCAGACGGCGGCGCGCGCGACGATGTCCTGGGCGAGGACGAGGTCGTCGGGTTCGAAGGGTTCCGTGCCGCGCCCCCGGTACAGGTGCACCAGGCCCAGGGTCGCGTCCCGCGCGCGCAGCGGTGCGAGGATCAAGGAGTCGATCCCGTACCTGAGCATCGCCTTGACCCGCTGGTCGGCGGTGTCCCGCAGCCAGGGGGCGCCGGGGTCGACGACGGGGATCAGCCGCGGCCGGCCGTCGGCGAGGCTCTGCACGTGCGGCGAGTCGGGGGGATAGTCCTGCAGCTCCCCGGGTTTCCGGAGCCCGCTGATGACGTCCGGGTCGACGGCCGTGCGGGCGAGGGAACGCAGCGCGACGGGCCCGGAGCCCATCGGCTCCGGTTCCGCACCCTCCATGACGTCGTCGAGGAGGTCGATCGTCGCCACGTCGGCGAGCCTCGGAACGAGCACGTCCACGAGTTCCTCCGCCGTGCGCCGCACGTCCAGCGTCGTGCCGATGCGCATCGCGGCCTCGTCGAGGAGCGCCAGACGCTCCCGGGTCCTGTGGCGGTCCGTGATGTCGATGATCAGATCGGTGACCCCGAGGACGTCGCCGTCCGGTGCCGTCAGGACGACGGAGGAGACGTGCCAGACGTGGTCCCGGTGCGGGTCGGCGGAGGTGCGCCCTTGGTGGACGGCGTTGACGACCGGCCGGCCGCTCTCCAGGACCCCCTTGAGCCTGCGCTCGATCGCCGCGGCGTCGAGTCCGGGGAGGACCTCGCTGACGGGCCGGCCCAGGGCCTTCTCCGCGGGGAACCCGTGGATGCGTTCCAGGGCGGCGTTGACCCGAACGAAGCGCAGGTTCCGGTCGTACACGGCGATGCCGATGGGCGCCTGGGTGAAGAGGGCCTCCAGGATCGCCTCGCCCTCCGCGAGGGCCGAAGAGATTGCCGGGACCGCGACGACCGCGGTGCCCCCGCCGTCGCGCCCTCCCGGCTCGAGCAAGGGCGACATGTGGAGGACGACGTCGGGGGGGCCGCCGTCACGGTGGCGCGTGAGCACGGCGCGACGGCCCGATGAGGACGGCCGCCCGGGTGCTCCGGCGGCAGGCCCCGGGGGCCCGGCGAACGCCTCCGGCCACAACTCGGCTGCCGGGCGTCCGACGACGTCCGCGGCGCGGCAGCCGAAGAGCCGTTCGGCGGCGGCGCTCCACGCGGAGACGAGGCCGTCGTCATCGAGGACGAATCCGGCGACGTCCTCGTCGCCGGACGATCCTGAGGGGCGGCGTCCGTATGGAGCCTCGGAGGGATTGCCCATTCTCATGTCCTGTCACGCAAGGTGACGATCCCGGCTGTCCCGGGACGCCCCGGGCGCCCGCGAGACGCCTGCCGCTCACGGCCGCACCACAACTCAGGCTACCGAGACCCACCGACACACGCCCGACCTGCTGCGGACGTCAACCTGCTACGGAGGGTGACGGCACCGCTGCCCCGGGGTGAACGCCTCGTGCGGGCCGTTCGGCCCGTCATGCCTGGTACCAAGGGGGCCAGGCACGTGCGCGCCGAACGGGGTTACGGTCCTCGGTATGGACGCTTCGAATGCGATGGGTGAGTTCCTGCGGGGGCGCAGGCGCCTGGTCCGGCCGGAGGACGTCGGCATCGGCACCCAAGGGACGCGTCGGGTCGAGGGTCTGCGACGGGAAGAGGTCGCGATGCTCGCCGGGATCAGCACGGACTACTACCTCCGGCTGGAACAGGGACGCGACCGCAATCCGTCACCACAGGTGCTCGACGCGGTAGCCCGGGCGCTGACCCTGGACCAGGACGCGGCCGACCACCTGATCGGCCTGACGCAGGCTCAGGGAGACCGCACGTCCGCCCGGAGACGGTCCCGCGGCCGGGCACCGCGACCGGAACAGGTGCCACAGAGCATCCGCGAACTGATCGACGGATGGAGCGGCAACCCCGCCTGGGTGCAGAACAGGTTCTTCGACGTGAACGGCGCAGGGACTGGGAGTCGATGACACACGAGGGTGCGGCCATCCTGCGGGCCCTGGCGAGGCCGGACGTCGACGACCCCCGGCTGACCGAGCTGGTCTGTGACCTGTCGCTGCGGAGCGACCGTTTCCGTGACCTGTGGGCCCGCCACGACGTGACGCCGCACACGGGCCGGGTCTCCCGCCTGAGGCACCCGCAGGCCGGCGACCTGGAACTGCGGTCGAACAAGCTGACCATCGCCGGGAGCGGCGGGCTCATCCTCGGGGTGTTCCATCCCGAGCCGGGCAGCCGCAGCGCGGAACTCCTGCAGATGTCGGCAGTCTCAGCGCCTCCGCCCGCCCCTCGGCGGGGGAGAACCGGGACCGGCTGACCGCGCCGGAGCGGTGAGCGAAGGACTCCGGTCCCCGGTCCCACGACGTCCGACAAAACGGGGTGCTCCGGCACACGGCACCCTGACGGTGAAAGCTACGAGGATGACAGACAGACGAATTCCGGCGGAGACGCCCGTGCCCGGGGACGGTGTGGACCTCACCCGGGTGACCGCCAACTTCCGCCAGTACCTGCTCGGATGGGGCGAGGCGGAACGCGGCGAGGGGGACCTCGACTACTACCGCAGCGGACTCGCGACCCCCCAGTTCAACGGCGTGGTCCGGACCCATTCCCCGGACGAGGCCGGGCGGGCGGCCGCCACGGTCCGGACCCGGCTCGCCGACGTCCCCTGGTGGTGGTGGGTGGGCCCCGACAGCCCCGACCCCGAGGGAACGGCGGCCGCGCTCGCCCGCCACGGACTCGCCGAAATCGGCTCCGTCCCGGTGATGGTCCGGTCGCTCGACCGGCTCGTCGAAGCCGGGGAGCGACCGGACGGCCTGCGGATCGAGACGGTCGAGGAGCCCGCCCGCCTCACGGAGTTCGTCCGCACCTACAGCGCCTCCATGGGCGTCCCGCCGGGCCTCGAGGCCGACATGGTGCGCATCGAGGCGCAGCGCCCCGACAACGCGGACATCGTGCGGATCGCCGCGGTGCTCGGCGGTCGTATCGTCGGCACGACCGTGGTGATCACGGCCCACGGCCACGCGGGGATCTTCCTCGTCCACGTCGCCGGGACCCACCGCCGTCGTGGAATCGGCGGCGCCCTCACGGCCGCCGCCCTCCGCGTGGGGCGCGACCGCGGGATGCATTCCGCCGCCCTCATGGCCAGCCCGGCCGGTGAGCCCCTCTACCGGCGCCTCGGCTTCACGACGGTGTCCGCGTACCGGCTCTTCACCCTGCCCGCGTGAGAGCGGCCCGTGCCCCGGCCCTGGTGAGGGCCGGGGCACGGGCCGGTCGGATCACTCTCCGGAGTGGACGGCGGGCCGGCGCAACTGCACCTCGGCGCCGGTCTGCTTGAAGGACTCCGCGGACACCGGGACGAGCACCGCGTCGCGGTGGAAGTCCCGCAGGTTCGTCGACCCGCAGCTGATCATCGTTGAGGTGAGCTTGGCCCGGGTCCGTTCCACGTTGTCGTACAGGCTGCCGGCGTAGGGCACGTAGCCGTCGACGCCCTCTTCGAAGACCATCTGGCCGCGGTGGCCGTAGCGGGCCGCGTTCTGCGCGCGCCGCGAGCCCTCACCCCAGTACTCCTTGTACCACTGGCCGCCGATCTGCAGCTTCGGCGACGGGCTCTCGTCGAGCCGGGCGAAGTAGCGGCCGAGCATGATGAAGTCCGCCCCCATCGCCAGCGCCATCGCCATGTGCGAGTCGTTGAGCAGGCCCCCGTCGCAGCACAGCGGCACGTACACCCCGGTCTCCTGGGCATAGGCGTCGCGCGCCTCGACCACGTCGAGCAGTGCGGAGGCCTGCCCGCGGCCGATGCCCTTCTGCGCGCGGGTGGTGCAGATGGCCCCGCCGCCGATCCCGACCTTCACGAATGCCGCGCCCGCATCGGCCAGGTAACGGAAGGCCCGGCCGTCGACGACGTTCCCCGCACCGACGAAAACGTCGTCACCGTACGTCTCCCGCGCGAATTCGAGGGTCCTCGCCTGGTA
The DNA here is from genome assembly GCF_040613835.1 of Streptomyces sp. NPDC006207. NCBI lineage: Bacteria > Bacillati > Actinomycetota > Actinomycetes > Kitasatosporales > Streptomycetaceae > Streptomyces > Streptomyces sp. NPDC006207. Next base: position 71,321 of record NZ_JBEXSX010000012.1, read on the forward strand.
CACGGAATAGCCGTCGGAGGAGTCCAGGCACAGCACATCCGCGCCGGCTTCCAGCAGGGCGGGAATACGGTCCTTGAAGTCACGGGAATTGATGCCGGCGCCCACCCGCAGACGCTTCTCGCCGTCCACGCTCGCGCGGTGGTACGTCTTGTGGGCCTGGTAGTCCCTCTTGAGCACCAAGGAGACGACCCGGCCGTCCTCGAGCAGCGGCAGCACGTCCAGGTGGTGATGCCAGATCAGCTCGTTCGCCTCGGACAGCGAAACCGAGGCCGGCGCGGTGACCAGATCGTCACGGCCCCGCATCCGGTTGCCGGCGGCCTCGGAGGTTCCGTGACGTTCCAGGTGGAAGTCGTCGAGGCTGATGATCCCCTGGAACTCGCCGTCCGGTTCCCCGTTCTCCGTCACCACGGCCACGCCCTGCTCGGTGTCGGCCAACGGCCGTGCCACCTCGCCGAGAGGCGTCTGCGACGCCACGGTGACGTCGCTGGTCCGGAAGCCGGCCTTGTGCCGCTTCACCGTCCGCACGTCCGCGGCCTGGTCCTCGACCTGCTGGTTCTGGTGGATGAACGACAACCCGCCGACCTGCGCCAGCGCCACCGCCAGCGTCGGTGACGACACCGCCTGCATGATGGCGCTCACCATGGGGGTGGCGACCCGGATCCCCGGCTCCTCGCCGACCCGGTGACGCACCAGGGGCGCCCCGAGGTCCACGTTGTCCGGCGTGCAGTCTTCCGTGGTCAGGCCCGGAATGAGGAGGTACTCACTCAGGGTGCGGGAAATCTCGGGGAGGATTTTCACGTCGTCTCCAAAAAGGGCCTGCGCACCGGTCGACGACCGATGGGCGAGGCTCGCGCCGGCAGTGCGGATCGACGCCGGCCGGTAGCGCACGGTCGGAAGAATGCGCTCTGGAGATCCTGGGAGCGGGCGCACCCGGCGGGTCGGTGCACACACGCGCGGCCGAATTGACAGCGAAGGCACGACAGACCGGAATCCGCACGGTGTTGCACAGGCGCTGACTTCCATGACGCCATGCGTGATCGTACCGCACCCGTCCTTTCCCGAGGTCAGATCGAAACGTTGGGGCGGCGTGCGAGGATCATTGCGCGACCGTTCCGGCACTGCTCACCCATACGGGTAGAGGCGCCGCCTCCCCCTCGCGCGACGGTGGTTCGGACCGGTCGCCCACGACGTCAAGGTCCGGCCAGGCGACCAGGCCGGGTTCCGGGTCGTTGAGGAAGTCCTTGACGATGGATTCGAGGTCGCCGGAGGGCGCGTAGGCACCGCCGAACGGCAGCTCGTCCGCGGCCACCGACCCGGTGGAGCAGCGGAGTTGCCCGGCCTGTTCGTCGTGCCACACGTAGAACGTGGCCGCCCCGGCGAAACCCGTGGCGTGGACGCGTCGCCGGATGCCTTCGGCGGTCCGCTCGAAGGCGTCGACCACCTCGGCCACCGAGACCGACCGCCGGTCGTCCACCTCCGCGGACAGGCACCAGGTGTTGGTCTCCCACTCGACCCGGCGGTCGGCCGGCTCCAGCAGGAGCGGCTCGTCGGCCATCTCGGCGATCGATGTCAGCAGCACGCCGCAAGTATCCCCGGGCGTGCACGGGGAATCGACGTCTCAGGCGCTGTCGGCGTCCGTCGGGGCATCCAGGACCTCGTCGCCGTAGACCTTGGTCACCTCGACGTCCAGAACGGTGGCGATCCGGCCGAACGACCAGTAGTAGCCTGCCACTTGAAGGACCTCGACCAACTCGCGCTCACTGAGGAAGGACCGCGCCAGGTCGAACACCTCGTCGCTGACGCGGGGCTGCCGCACGACTTCGGCGGTGAGGCGGAGCAGGGCGCGGTCGGGGAGGGGGATGGCGGGGTTGTCCAGGTCCCGGGCCCGGGTGAGCCGGCGGGTCGGCTCGTCGACTCCTGCGGCCTGCGCCATGGGTTCGTGCTGGGCCGCGACGAAGGCGCAGTCGGTGTACTCGGCGACCGTGAGGATCACGAGTTCGCGTGAACGGGCCGGGAGGCGCAGGGAGGTGAACTGGGCCCTGGCGAGCTCCACGAACGGTTTCACGGTGCCGGCCGAGTGGGACATCATCTTGACCATGGGGTCCGGCGGCAGCGCCGTCAGGTACTGACGGACGTCGTCGGGGAAGGACGCCGGGTCCGGGTCGGTCAGGCGGGGCATGGTGTGCTCCTGGGGTGCGTGGTCGGGGGCGTCAGCGGGCTTCGGCGGGGAGGTCGAAGCCGGTCTCGCTCAGGTGCGAGAAGCGGCCGTCCTCGGCGTGGGTGCCGAAGATCGCGATCTCGCGGTGCTGGGTGGAGCCGTCGGCCAGGGTGAGGTGGAAGACGTGCCGTTCGGCGTACGTCGTGCCGTCGCCGACCTCGTCGATGACGGTCACCGTGCCGCCGGTGATCCGGGGGCGGATGCCGGCGACCATGGCCGCGAACTCCTCGCGGGTCAGGACGTCGCCGTCGCTGCGGTGGGTGTAGTCGGGCGCGTAGTACCGGTCGAGGACCTCGTCCAGTGCGACGCCGGGCTCGGGCTCGAAGACCAGTGCCCGGAGGGCTTCGCTGATGCGGGCGCGTGTCATCCCAGGTGCTCCTTCGGGGGAGGGGCTATGTGGACCCTTGGGTCCGGATGCATCCGACCGTACCGGACTCGAGGGTCCGGTACGGCGTTCGGTGGCCTGTGGACCTCGTCACAGCCCGCGGACCGCGGCGCAAGCGGCGAGCAACCCGGTACCGCGAGTCCCAGGAAAACGAGACGACTCCCTGCCCGCCCCGCCCCGCCGCAATCTGGAGGCGTCGGAGAACGAACACCGAGACGGGAGCGACACCATGACGACGACACTGATCACCGGAGCCAACAAGGGGCTGGGGTACGAGACGGCGCGGCGCCTGATCGGGGAGGGCCACACCGTCTGGATCGGCGCCCGCGACGCCGAGCGGGGCCGACTGGCCGCCGAGCGGCTGGGGGCGTCCTTCGTCCGGCTCGACGTGACGGACGACGAGTCGGTCGCCGCCGCCGCGCGGACGATCGAGGCCGGCGGCAGCCTGGACGTGCTGATCAACAACGCCGGCATCGAGGTGCGCCGGCCGGACAACAGCGTCGTGCCCACCGTGGAGACCACCGCCGACGCGATGAGGACGACCTTCGACACCAACGTCTTCGGCGTCGTGCGGGTCCTCCACGCGTTCGTGCCGCTGCTCCGGAAGTCTCCAGCCCCGGTCGTGGTCAACGTCAGCAGCGGCCTGGCCTCGCTGCACCACGTCACGGACCCCGACCAGCCCGCCCACATGTTCCCGGGCCTGGACTACCCGGCGTCGAAGCTGGCCGTGAACATGATCACCGTCCAGTACGCGAAGGCGCTGCCGGACTTCCGGATCAACTCGGTGGAGCCGGGCTTCACCAAGACCGACCTGAACGGCAACACCGGGTTCCAGTCGGTCGAGGAGGGCGCCGAGGTCATCGTCCGCATGGCGCTCGTCGGCTCCGACGGCCCGACCGGCGGCTACTTCGACCGCAGCGGCGCGCTGCCCTGGTGACGGGAGGCTGTAGGCGGTATACCCGCGGGTCAAGCTGGCGCCATGACGGCAGATGCTCCCCTGGACGCAGACGAAGAGCGCTTCTGGCGTGCCCTGCAGCGCGTGATGACCGCGTTGCCGAAGGCTCTGGATGACGACCTTCTGAAGCCGACCGGGCTGACGCTGTCCGAGTACTCGGTGCTGATGTTCCTGTCGGAGGCCAGGGACGGCGAACTGCGGATGATCGACCTGGCCGAGCTCACCCGCCTGTCGGCCAGCCGTATCTCACGGGTCGTCGACTCCCCCAAGGCCCGCGGCTGGGTGGCCAAGCGACGGCACGAGCTGGACGCGCGAGGGGAGCGTGGCGACGTTGACGTCCGGTGGCCTGGAACGGCTGGAAGCCGCCTATCCGTCGCTCCTGGCCAGTGCGCGCAGGCGCGTCATGGACCACGTCGACTCCGCCTCCCTCTCGGGCATGGCCGTCCAGTTCGAAGGCGTCGCCGAGCACCTCGGCTGAGGGCCGGCGTCCGGCGTCCGGCGGCACAAACTCGGTGGCGGAAGCGGGCCGTCACGGACCACCATGCGGGGCATGAGCGACCAAGCGCCACGATGGACCCGGGCAACCGTCTACCCCGACATGTGGGTCGACCCGGACGACGACCCCCGCGACAGCGAAGGCCCCGGTCCGGAGGGTGAACTCGCCACCCTTCAGGACTACCTGACGAGCTACCGCATGACCCTGCGGATGAAGTGCCAGGACCTGGACCCGGAGCAACTGGCCCGTCGTTCGGTCCCACCGTCGACGATGTCGCTGCTCGGCCTCGTCCGGCACCTCGCCGAGGTGGAACGGGACTGGCGCAACTGGATCAGCGACGGCGAACCGCTGCCGAAGCTGTACGGCAGGCGGGACGCGGACTTCGACGACGCCGTCGCCGACCAGGCCGTGGTCGATGCCGCGTACCGCGATCTGGAACGCGAGCAGGCAGCGACCGACGCGGCGCTCGCGGCGCACCCGGACCTGGGCGAGCGCGTGGGGAAGGACGGGATCGCCGTCAGGGGGCTGCTGGTGCACCGGATCGAGGAGTACGCCCGGCACTGCGGGCACGCCGACCTGTTGCGCGAGTGCGTCGACGGCAGGGTGGGGCAGTGACGGGGGCCTGAGCCCTTCCTCCCCGGCACGCGGGTGATCACGCGGTGGCCGCCGTCCTTTTGGCCCGGGCCTGCCGGTCCCGGCCTGCCGCTCCCGTCCTACCGGGCCCGGACGGCCGCCCGGCTCGGTACGACCATCCTGGAGGTGTCGACCAGGGAGAGCCCGGCCAGTCCCAGCAGGGGAAGGACGCGCCACGGCGGGATCCTCAACACCTTTACCTCCGTGTGGTACGTGCTCGTGTCCACGTGCCACAGGATCCGGCCGCCCGCGGGGACGTGGTCGGCGAAGTACACGCCGTACAGGACGAGGGCCACGCCGATCGCCGTGGGCGACGAGGCGCTGCAGGAGCCGGTGCCGGCCGCCGATCGCCGGGACCACGGCGAACGCCTCGTTGAGGAAGCGCGTCGTACGGACCGGGACCAGGGCGAGGCAGAGGCCGAGCCCGATCATCGCGCACGCCGCCAGTACCGCGACCAGCGACGCCCCCGCGAACCCGCGCACCGCCCACTCCCCGCGCTCCTCCGGCGCCACCCCGGGCGTCGTCAACGCCAGCGACAGGGCGGATCCCCGGGAAGCGGCGTTGACGGGACCCGTACGCGGTACGGATCCCTGCGGCGACAGAAGATCCGCACAGCGCAGGGGAGACCCATGACCGTCTCACTGATCACCGGAGGCACCAGGGGCCTCGGCCGGGAGACCGCCCGCCGGCTGATCGAGCTGGGGCACACCGTGCACGTCGGCGGCCGCGACGCGAGCCACGGCCGCGCGGCCGCCGCCGAGCTCGGCGCCCACTTCGTCCCCCTCGACGTGACCGACGACGCCTCCGTCACTGCGGCTGCGGCCGACCTCACCCGCCGGGAGGGCCGGCTCGACGTCCTGGTCAACGGCGCCGGGGCGTTCGAGGGCGTGCGCGGGGCCGAGGAGGTCACCGCGGCCGTCATGCGCCACGTCTTCGAGACCAACGTCTTCGGAGCGGTGCGGATGACACACGCCTTCCTGCCCCTGCTGGCGGTCTCCGAGGCGCCCGTCATCGTCAACGTGAGCTCGGCGTTCGGCTCGTTCGGCCTGGTCACCGACCCGGGCCGCCCGGAGGCCCGCATCCTCCTGCCGGTGTTCGCGTCGTCGAAGGCGGCGCTGAACATGCTCACGGTGCAGTACGCCAAGGCCCTGCCCGGCCTGCGTGTCAACGCCGCCGAGCCCGGGCTGACCGGGGCGGACCTGTTCGGAACGGGCACCGGGACCGTGGGGGAGGGCGCCGAGGCGATCGTCCGGCTGGCGACCCTCGGCCCGGACGGCCCCACCGGCACCTTCTCCGGCCCGGACGGCGCACTGCCCTGGTGATCCCCGCGGTCGGCGCCGCGGTCAGCCAACGTTACGGTCCCGTCCCGCGAGCAGGCCCGCGGCCAGCTGCGCCACCATCAAGGCGGCCATGAGGACCAGCGGGACCCGCCAGCCGCCGGTGTGCTCGTAGAGCGCTCCGACCAGGAACGGGACGGGGATCGACAGCAGGTAGCCGGCGCTCTGCGCGAAGGCGGAGAGCCGCACCACCGTCGCGCTGTTCCGGCCGCGCAACCCGATCATCGTCAGGGCCAGTGGGAACGAGCAGTTGGCGACGCCCAGCAGCACGGCCCACACCCACGGCGCGGCAGCCGGTGCCGCCCACAGCCCCGCGTACCCGGCCAGCCCGAACACCCCGAGCACGACCGCGATGCCGCTCTGCCGCCGCAGCCTCCCCGCGAGGGCCGAGAGCGCGAAGGACAGCGGTACGCCCAGCAGTGAGGTGACGGCGAACAGCACGCCCGCGGTCCCGGCCGACAGCCCTGCGTCCCGGAACACCTGGGGCAGCCAGCCGATGACGACGTAGGCCGCCCCCGCCTGCAGGCCGAAGTACGCGGCCAGCGCCCATGCCGTGGGGGAGCGGGTCATCCGCACACCGAGTCCGGTCCCGGCGCCGGGTGGCCCGGGTGCGGGCTGCGGCGCCCGGTCCGCCGTACGGATGCGCGCCAGTACGAGCCACGGGGGCACGGCGGCGGCGGCGACCACGCCCCAGGCGCCCAGCCCCCACCGCCAGTCACCGCCGAAAGCCCCGGACAGCGGCACCGTGGCGGCCGCCGCGACCGAGGCGCCCAGGTTGAGGGCCATGGAGTACAGGCCGGTCATACGGCCGACCTGGTCGGGGAAGCGCTGCTTGACCACCACCGGCAGCAGCACGTTGGCCACGGCGATCCCGGCGAGCGCGAAGGCGCTGAGCGCCAGGAACAGCGCGGTGCCCCGGGCGAGGGGCCGCAGCACCAGCCCCACGGCGACCACGGCCGTGCCCGCCGCGACGACCGCCGAAGGTCCGTACCGGCGGGCGAGCCCGGGAGCGGCGAAGCCGACCAGGGCGAAGCAGAGCGCCGGCACGGAGGTGAGCAGCCCGGCGACGGCACCGCTCATCCCGAGGGCGGCGCGCGCTTCGGCCAGGACGGGCCCGAGGCTCGTGACGGCGGGGCGGAGGTTGAACGCCACCAGCAGCAGCGCCACCACCGCCAGGCCGCCGGTGCGGGCACCGGGCCGTGCCGGGTTCCGCCGTTCCGCGGACCGGTTCGGGACACTCCGGCGTATAATCATGGGATGAGTCTACGTCCCGTGCCGCGTCCTTCCGGTCTCTTCGAGCAGGTCGTGTCCGGACTGCGCCGCCAGATCACCTCCGGGGCCTGGCCGGTGGGCTCGCGCATCCCGACCGAGCCGGAACTCGTCCGGCAACTGGGGGTGGCCCGCAACACCGTCCGCGAGGCCGTCCGCGCGCTCGCCCACAACGGGCTGCTGGACATACGCCACGGCTCGGGCACGTACGTCGCGGCGACCAGCGAGCTCGCCGGGGTGATGCAGCGCCGCTTCGAGGACGCCGGGCAGCGGGACGTGACCGAGGTGCGCGGCGCCCTGGAGTCGGCCGCCGCCGGCCTGGCCGCGACGCGCCGCACGGAGGACGACCTCGCCCGCCTCGGCACGCTGCTGGACCAGCGGGAACGCGCCTGGGCCTCGGGTGACCGGGACGCCTTCGTAGACGCGGACAGCGCCTTCCATCTCGCCGTGGTGGCCGCCTCGCACAACGAGGTGCTGGCCGAGCTCTACGCGGACCTGGGCCAGGTCGTCAGGGACTCGCTGAAGGAGCACTTCGGCGGCCGCGCGTTGCGCCCGGAGGACTACATGGACCACGCGCGTCTGCTGGACGCCGTCCGCGCGGGCGACGCGGCCGCGGCGGCCGGTGAGGCCGCCTCCCACACCTCGGGCTGCCGGTTCGGCGGCTGAGCCCGCCGGGCCTGCGGCCCGTCAGGCCGGCAACGCGCCCGTCCGGGTGGCTTCCTCCCTGAGCCGCGCGGCGGTCCTGGTGACGTCGTAGCCGGGTCCGACGCCGTCGACGAGGATGACCTCGCCGTCGAGATGGCGGGTGCGGAGCGGAAGGATCTCCTGGTAGGGGTTCGACCCGTACCAGGCCCGCGCCCGGTCCATGTCCGGGAACTCGATCAGGACGATCGTCCCGGGCCACCGCCCCTCGACGACCTCCACGGTCGCGCCATGGACGATGAAGCGGCCGCCGAAGGGGTCCAGGGTGTCCTGGATGCGCTCCATGTAGGTGAAGACCTCCTCGTGGGGCTGCGCGGGACGAAGGTGGCCGACGGCGTAGGCGGTCATGGCTGCTCCCTGGGGTCGTGGTGAGTGGTGTCCCGTGTCCGTCCTGCCGGACGTCCTTGATCCTGCCGGGCCCGTGCGGGCCGGTCGATGACGCCGGAGGTAATGGCGTCACGGGCGGCGATCTCGTCGACCCGGCGGCGTGCCACGGCTCGACCTCCGCCATCGCCGTCATGTGTGTCTTCATCCGACTTGTTTGTCATTGGATGACGCGACCCTGATATCGCTCACCGGCCGGCAGCTCGGCCGCGCCTCCACCCGGGCCGACGGCGGCTACACGCTGACCGCGCCCGGCGCCGGCTCGTACGTGCTCGTCGCCGCCGCCGACGGCCACCAGCCGCAGGCGTCCACCGTGGTGGTCGGCGAGGAGCCCGTCCCCTACGACGTGGTCCTGGCCACCGGCGGCACCGGCCAGGACGGCACCTTCGGCTTCCAGGACCTGCCCGCGGGCGACTTCACCCTGGCCGTCAACGCCACCGGCTACCGGCCGGCCGCACTGCCGGTCGAGGTCGCCGGCAACGGCCCCACCCACGTCGAGGTCCCGCTCCGCACCGGAGCCCGCCTGCAGGGCACCGTCCTCGGCGGCACCGCCCGCACACCACTGCCGGAGGCCCGCGTCACCCTGATCGACGCGGCCGGGAACCTGCTGGCCACCGCCACCGCCACCGCCACCACCGGCACCGACGGGGCCTACGCCTTCGGCGACCTGGACGCCGGCGAGTACGCGCTGGTCGCCAGCGGCTACCCGCCGGTGGCCACCCAGGTCACCGTCGGCAACGACGCCACGGCCGGCCACCAGGACGGCTTCGACGTCGAACTCAACCACCCCGAGGGATGACGCGGTCGTCCCTCTGTGCGGACGGGTGCGAACTTCATCACATCCAGGTCATATCGGTACGGTTCGGGCGGGGCCGCGAGGCCCGATGCGGGACCGCCCCCAGGAGGCCGTCCGCGACCAGAGTGGCGGTCGCCCTCCCGGGTGGCGGCAACGGCCTGCAACGGTCGCCTCCGCCTGGCCGGCCGGCCGACAACGGCGCGTCGCGTCACCGCACTTGGGGCATCGGGCACGCCAAGACCGCGGTGCGGAACGGCGTCGCGTCACGGCCGCGCGACGGTCCCCGAAGGCTTCCCCGTGAACCGTCCGGCCACGCGGGGACGTGGCCGCGCAGCGCCTGCCGAGGTCCTCGCCGCCCCGGCCGGACGTAGCCGACGTCACATCCCGTCCTGCCCAACCGTCCGCCCACACTGGGCAGTCAGCCCGGCCGGCAGCAACCCGATGGACGGAGTGACATGGGTCATACCCGAATATCCCGGCGCGCCCTGGCCGCCGCGGTCCTCGCAGGCGTGGCGGTCCCCGTGGCGGCAGGAGCCGCGACGGCGGAGGCCGCCGCCGCGACGCCCCAGGTGAGCTGCAGCTCGGCGGCGCCCGGACTGGCCGCGAAACTGCAGCGGGACATCACGTCGGCGCTGGAGGGCGGCACCGCCCGTACGGCCGTGTCCGTGCACGACCGCGCGACCGGCACGTCGTGCACCCTCCGCGCGGACCAGCACTTCGACTCCGCCAGTACGGTCAAGGTCACCGTCCTGGCGACCCTGCTGCGGGACGTGCAGCAGCACCACCGCCACCTCACCTCCCGTGAGGCCGGGCTCGCCACCGCCATGATCACGAAGTCGGACAACGACGCCACGACCGCGCTGTGGAAGCAGCTCGGCGTCGCCAAGGTCAACGACTTCCTGTCCGCCGCGGGGATGAGCCACACGGTGCCGGGCGGCGCCGGGGCCTGGGGTCTCACCCAGATCACCGCCGGGGATGAGCAGAAGCTGATGGACCTGCTCACGGCACCGAACGCCGTGCTCGGCGACAACGTGCGCGCCTACGCCCTCAAGCTGATGAACGAGGTCGTCCCCTCCCAGCGCTGGGGCACCCCCGCGGGCGCTCCGGACTCCGCGGTCGTCCACGTCAAGAACGGTTGGCTCTCCCGCGCCACCCACGGTTGGCGGGTGCACAGCCTGGGCGCCTTCACCGGCGGTGGGCACGACTACAGCATCACCGTCCTCACCGACGGCGACGCGACGATGGCCTCCGGCATCGCCACCGTCGAGGGCGTCTCCCGCGCGATCCACCAGGACCTCGACGCGGCCTAGGCAAGGCCGTGTCGTGCGCCCCTCCGCGCAGGGGCTGGACTGAATGTCCAGGATGGACGTACAGTCCAGCCATGGAGAAGGCGCGACTCGACGAGAACGACCCCCGGGTACGGCAGTGGGCCCCGGTCTGCCAGGCCGTGGCCCTGCTGCTGAGCCCGTACGCCGAGGTGGTCCTGCACGACGTCGCCGACGACCGCGTGCTGGGCATCTGGAACCCCATGTCGCGGCGTACCGCCGGCGACCCCTCGCTGCTGGGCGAGCTGGAGCGGCTGGACCCGTCGGCGCACGACGTGTACGGCCCGTACGAGAAGCTGCTCGCCGACGGGCGCCGGCTCTCGTCCGTCAGCGCGGTCCTGCGGGACGGCGACGGCCGGCCCTCCGCGGTGCTGTGCGTCAACCTCGACCGGACCCCGCTGGAGCAGGCGGCCTCGGTGCTCTCCGCCTTCGCCGCGCCCACCGTGCCGCACCCGGAGCCGCTCTTCGAGCAGGACTGGACCGAGCACGTGCAGCGGACCGTCGGCACCTACACCCGTGACCGGGGCTGCCCGGTGGACCGCCTGGGCCGCGAGGACCGCCTCGCGATCCTCGAGGAGCTCGACCGGGCCGGGGTGTTCACGATGCGCCGCGCCGTGCCCGTCGTGGCCGGCGCCCTGCAGGCGTCCCGCTCCACCGTCTACGCCCTGCTCGCCGACCTCAAAGCGCAGAGGAAGCGCCCGTGAGCCGACTTCCCGACTTCCGGCTGGAAACGTACTTCTCCCGCTGGGAGTTCACCGTCCGTCATCACCTGACCGCCTCGGACGCGCAGACCATGACCCTCCCCGAACTGCTGGAACTCGCAGACGCCGAGGACCGGCACGCCTGGCAGACGCTCTCCCTCGGCTACACCCGGACCTTCGGCGACCCCGGGTTGCGCGAGGCGATCGCCGCAACGTACGAACGGGCGGGCGCCGACGACGTGATCTGCTTCGCAGGCGCGGAGGAGGCGCTCTACCTCGCGATGCAGGTGCTCCTCGGCCCCGGCGACCACGCCGTCGTCGTCACCCCCAACTACCAGGCCGCGGAGACCGTGCCGCTCTCCCTGTGCGAGGTGACGGGCGTGCCGCTCGACCCCGAGCGGGACTGGGCCCTGGACGTGGACCGGGTGGCCGCGGCGCTCCGCCCCACCACCCGCGTCGTGTCCGTCAACTTCCCCAACAACCCGACCGGCAAGGTCATCGACGCCGCCGACTTCGCGCGCCTGGCCGAGCTCTGCGACGAGCGCGGCATCCACCTGTTCAGCGACGAGGTCTACCGCGGCCTCGAACGCGACCCGGCCCGCACCCTGCCCCAGGCCGCCGACCTGTCGGAACGGGCGCTGTCGCTGAACGTCACGTCCAAGGCGCTCGGCCTGCCCGGGCTGCGGATCGGCTGGATCGCCTGCCGGGACCGGGAGTTGCGCTCGCGCCTGGAGCGGGCCAAGCACTACACCACGATCTGCAACGCCGCGCCCAGCGAGGTGCTCGCCCGGATCGCCCTCAAGGCCCGCGACCGGATCCTGGACCGCAACCGCGCCCTGATCGCCGCCAACCTCCCGCTCTTCGACGCCTTCTTCGCCGAGTTCGACGACCTGTTCAGCTGGCGCGCCCCGGACGGCGGCTGCGTCGCCTACCCCCGCTACCTCGGCGCCGACGGCGTGGAACGCTTCTGCACCGAACTCGTCGAGCAGGCCGGGGTCCTGCTGCTGCCCGCGAGCATCTTCCGCTCCGAGCTCACCGATACGCCCGCCGACCGCTTCCGTGTCGGCGTCGGGCGCCGCGACCCGGCCCCCGGACTCGACGCCCTCGCCGGCTGGCTGCGAGCGCGCCGATGACCGTCCCCGTCCTGGGCCCCGAGGAGATCGAGGCCGCCGCGCGGCCCGCGCTGGTGCTGGACGCGGTCCGTGCCGCGCTGATCGCCCACGCGGCCGGCCGCACCACCGTGCCGCCGCCCACCCATCTCACGTTCCCCGCCGCGGACGGCGACTGCCACGTGAAGACGGGCTGGATCGACGGGTCCGACGACTTCACCGTGAAGATCGCCTCCGGCTTCTACCGCAACCCGGAGCGCGGCGCACCCGTCAACCACGGCCTGGTCTGCGTCATCAGCGCCCACACCGGCCGGGTCCGCGCCGTCCTCGACGACGGCGGATGCCTCACGGCCTGGCGCACGGCAGCCGCCGGAGCCCTCGCCGGCCACGCCCTGGCCCGCCCCGAAGCCCGCAGCGTGGGGGTGTTCGGCACCGGCGAGCAGGCCCGGCTGCAGGTGCGGTGGCTGGCGATGCTGCGCCCCGTCGGCCGGGTCCTCGTCCACGGCCGCGACGGGGGCCGGGCGGCCGCCCTCTGCGAGCACCTGGCGGCCCACGGGCTGAGCGCCGGCCCCGCCTCCGCCGCGGAGGCCGCGGGCGCCGACATCGTCGTCACCGCCACGCCCGCCACCTCCCCGGTGCTGGACGCCGACGCGGTCCGCCCCGGCGCGCACGTCACCGCCGTCGGCGCGGACATGCCGCACAAGAACGAGCTGCCGCCCGCGCTCTTCGCCCGTGCCGCCGTCATCGCCACGGACGACCACGAACAGTGCCTCCACCACGGCGACCTCGCGCACGCCGTCCGAGCGGGCGCGGTCCCGCACGACGCCGACGTCCCCCTCGGGGCCCTGCTCCGCACCCCTCCGGACCGCAGGGACCGCACGGACGCCACTGTGACGATCGCCGACCTCACAGGCGTCGGGGCCCTCGACGCCGCCGTCGCCTCGGCGGTGGTCCGGGAGCTCCTCGGCTGACGTCCCGTCGGACGACCGCTTCCCCGGGGCGGGGTCAGGCCGAGGCGCCGCGACGCGGGGCGACGAACAGGCTCTGCACGCTGCGGCCGATGGGGCCCTGTTCGTCGTGGAGGGAGGCCTCGGCCATGCCCACGCCGTACGGGTCGACGGTGGTGCGGGCATCGAGGCAGACCCACTCGCCGGCGGGGTGGCGGTGGAGGTGGACGGTGAGGTCGGGGTTGACGAAGAGGTGCTCGGAGAAGTCCAGCACGTTGCTCACGCCGTTGCCGGAGTCCGCCGCGACCAGGACACGGTCCAGGGGAGCGGTCTTCTCTCCCGCTACGAGCGGGACGCGCATCCGCAGCCAGCAGGTGGCGGGGCCGCGGTCGAGGAAGGAACCGGCGGCGAAGCGGGTCTCCATGGCCGTGTGGTAGCCGGTGTCCCACGGCACGGGGAAGAACGGCTCGGGGCGGGCCTGCGCGGGTCCGGGAACGGCGGGTTCCGCGGCGGCGCCGGGATCCGTGGTGGGGCCCGCGGCGGGGACGGTGCCGGGCGCGGTGCGGATGCGCAGGGCCCGCGCCCGCATGATCTGAGCGCCCCCGTCGGGCGACAGGGAGGCCTCGACCAGTTCCACACTGCGCCCCTCGCGCAGCACGCGGGTGGTCACGGTGAGCGGGGCGAGCGGCACCGGGCTGTGGATCTCGAAGGTGATCCGGACCAGGCGCATGTCCTCGCGGGCGCCCGGACGCGTCTGCACCGCGCGGCCGAGCAGGGCCGCGGGCGGCCCGGCGTGCTGGCTCGCGGCGTCCCAGGGGCCGCGCGTGTACCCGGTCGGGACGAAGCGTTCGTCCGCCACCCGCTCGAAGAAGGCCTCGACATCACTATGGTCCGGCATGCTCACCGCTGCTCTCCCGCCCGCTGACGACGCAGTAGAGGCTACTGGTGGGTAAGTCCGGTGTCACGGCACTGGTGGGAGGGGGCTTCGCGGGCGTCCTGCCAGGCGGCGGCCGGCGACAGTTCGAACCACGTCGTCTTGCCGGTCGCCGTCAGGTCCGAGCCCCAGGCGTCGCTGAGCAGGTCCAGGATCTCCATGCCGCGCCCGCCCTCCGCATCGGTGTCGGTGACGCGCCGGACCGCGGCCCGGGAGCTGATGTCCTCGACCTCGCACCGCAGGTGCCCCTCCGCGACGCGCAGGTTCATCCGCACCGGACCGCGTGCGTGCCGCAGGGCGTTGGTGACCAGTTCGCTGACCAGGAGTTCCGCCGTATCCGCGAGGTTGCCAAGGCCCCATGAACGCACCTGAGCCGTGGCCAGCCTGCGGGCGCGGCCCACCGAGGCCAGCTCGTGCTCCAGCGGCCAGGAGGCGTCCCGGGCGGAGGCGCGTCCGGCCGGAGCGTGCAGGGGGCGCACGGGCTCCAGGGTGCGTGACCACAGCCTGAGCTGCCGGGCGAGCCAGGACGCTGAGGTGCGCGTCCCGTCTGTGCCGATGGCCTGGGCGGCGGCCATGGTGATCATTCCCTTCCGCTGTCGGGAGTGTGAGGCGCGAGAGTCTTTCCTGTAGCACCCGCTACGTCTATCAAATATACATGTAGCGGGTGCTACGGTAAATACGCTGGCAAAAGTGATAAATGCGGACTTCGGGAGAGTGTCATGCCGCGACGGGCCGATGCCGACAAGCGGCGGGAACTCCTCGACCGTGTGCGGGAGTACGTGGTCGCGCACGGCCTGGCGGATCTTTCCCTGCGGCCGATGGCCAAGGCGCTGGGCACCAGCGACCGGATGCTCCTCTACTACTTCGGCAGCAAGGAACGCCTGGTCGCCGAGGCACTCGCCCTGGACGCGAGCCGGCCGATCCTGCGCTTCCGCGAGGTCCTCGCGGTGGCCGGCACGCCCCGGGACGCGGAGGGGATGCGACGCCTGGCGGAGGCGCTGTGGCGGGAGATCCGCAGCCCCGAGCGCCTTGCGCTGTTGCCCCTGTACTTCGAGATGATGGCCGCCGCCATGCTGAGACCCGAGCGCCACGGCCCCCACATGTACGGACTGGTCACCGAGTGGACCGAGCTCATCGCCCCTGTCTTCGAGGGCCTGGGTATGGCAGGGGAGCGTGCGCGCATCGAGGCATCCCTCCTGGTGGACGCCGTCTTCGGACTCCTGCTCGCATTCCTCGCGGACGGTGAGGAGGAGCGTGTGGACCCCACGTTCCGCACGCTCCTGGACCGCCTCGAAGCCGGCTGGCGTGCCCCGGACCGCGCCCCGGGGGCCGCCGCCGTCCCGTGACCCCGGGCCGGGTTCACGCCCCGGCCAGTGCCTCCTCCGCCGCCTGCAGCGCCGTCTCGCGGTCGGCCGGGACGAGGCCCACGCGGGTGCGCCGGTCGAGGAGGTCGCCGGTGTCGAGGGCCCCCTCGTGGCGTACGGCCCACACCAACTCCGCGCGCGTGACGGGGTGACCGGGCACGACCGGCTCCCGCAGGGCGGGATCGGCGGCCCCGAGGGCGTGCACGGCGGGGGCCTCGGTTCCGTAGCGCTGCACCAGGCGGCGCGGGGCCCGCAGGCCGGTGAGCACGTGCGGCGCTGCGGCGCCCACGAGCGGCAGCGACGTGGTGCGGCAGGGGGCGGTGCCGAGCCCGCGGGCCGTGACGGCGGCGTCGACCGCGTCCTGGGCCATGCGGCGGTAGGTCGTCAGCTTGCCGCCGACGACGGTCACCACGCCCTCGGCGGAGGTGAGCACCGCGTGCTTGCGCGAGATGTCGGCGGTACGGCCCGAGCCATCGGCGGAGGTGTCGAGCAGCGGGCGCAGTCCGGCGAACGCCCCCACCACGTCGTCGCGGTGGACGGGGACGTCGAGCGCCGTGCCGAGCACGTCGAGCAGGAAGCCGATGTCCGTCTCGGGCACCTCCGGCACGTCGGGGACGGCTCCGTCGACCGGCTCGTCGGTGAGCCCCACGTACACCCGGCCGTCGCCCTGCGGCAGGACGAGCACGAACCGGTTGGACTCCCCGGGGATCGGTATGTGCAGGCCTGCGGGCAGGCCGCCGAGGCCCTCCGAGCGCAGCACGAGGTGCGTGCCCCGGGACGGACGCAGCCGTACGCCGTCGACCAGGCGGCCCGCCCACACGCCGGAGGCGTTGACCACCGCACGGGCCCGGATCGTGTGCTCCTCGCCGGTCAGCTCGTCGCGTACGACGGCGCCCGAGCCGCTGAGCGAGACCGCGCGCACCCGCGTCAGGACACGCGCCCCGTGCGCCGCGGCGGTCCGGGCGATCGCGGTCACCAGGCGGGCGTCGTCGGCGAGTTGGCCGTCCCAGGACAGCAGGCCGCCGCGCAGCCCCGCGGTGCGCAGGGCGGGGGCGAGGTGCCGGGTCTCCACCGCGGACAGCCGGCGCGGCGCCGGGAGAGTGGCCCGCGCCGTCCGCGCCGACAGGCGCAGCGCGTCGCCGGCCCGGAAACCGGACCAGGCCAGTGCGGCCTGCCCGCGCGAGACCAGCGGGGTCAGCGGCAGCACGAAGGGCTGGGCGCGGACGAGGTGGGGGGCGGTGCGCTCCATCAGCACGCCGCGCTCCACCGCGCTCTCGTACGCGACGTCCAACTGGCCGGAAGCCAGGTAGCGCAGGCCGCCGTGGATCAGCTTGGAGCTCCACCGGGAGGTGCCGAAGGCCAGGTCGTGGGCGTCGATCGCGGCGACCGACAGCCCGCGGGACGCCGCGTCGAGGGCCGCGCCCGCGCCGGTGGCGCCGAGGCCCACGACCAGGACGTCCACCTGCTCGCCGGCGGCCAGTTCCGCCAGTTCGCGGGCGCGCCGCGCGGCGCTGAGCGAGGACGCGGGGGAGGGGGCCGGGCTGTTCATGGAACTCATGGGGCTCGTGGAACTCATGGGGCGAGGGTCCTCTCCAGGATGTCCCGCAACTCCCCGAGGAAGGCCGCGGAGGTCAGGTCGGGGTCGTCCTCGTCGGTCATGGTGCGCAACGAGAGCGTGAACGACTGGACGACCAGCAGCACGGAACGGGCCTGCCGGGTGACGTGACCGGCGCGGACCGAGCCGTCGGCGTGGCCCTCCTCCAGGGCGCCGGCGATCCGTTCCAGCAGTGCGTCCTGGCTGGCGCCGCGGCGGTCCAGCACATAGGGGAGGAGCAGTTCAGGGTCGACGTCGAGGATCTTGACGAACAGCGGGTGGCGGCGGAAGGCGCGCACCCCCGCCACCAATCCCTCGACCATGTACGTCCGGATGCTCGTGCCCTCGTGCCGCTCGGGCATCGCGTCCACCGCGACCGAGACCCACTCACGGGTCATCAGGTCGCCGACGAGCGTGCGCACGTCGGGCCACCGCCGGTAGAGCGTCATGCGGGACACGCCGGCCCGGCGGGCCACGTCGGTCAGGGTCGTGCGGCGGACGCCGACGGCCAGGACGCAGTCGCGGACCGCGTCGAGCACCGGGTCGCTGTCCGAGCTGTTGTGACGAATAGGCGCCATGTGTCACAGTGTAACGCCCTGTGGGGGACGCAGGAGACGGCACCCCCAGAAACGACCGGTGAGGACGAGCCCGTGGACATGTTGTGGAGCGGCTGGGGCGACCCGGCCAAAGCGGCCCCGCTGCCCGACACCGTGATCGGCCTGCTGCGCGATCTGCTGGGCGTCAAACCCCGCGGCGCGGAACCCGCCGCCCTGGAGGACGTCGCCGTACCCGGGTCCCCCCTCACCGACGAGGCCCGGCAGGACCTCGCCGACTGCGTGGGCGACCCGGCCCACGTGCGCACGGACGCCGAGACCCGGATCCGCCACACGCGCGGCAAGTCCACCCCCGACCTGCTGCGCATCCGCGGCGGCGACGTCGACGACACCCCGGCGGCCGTCGTGCTGCCCGCCGGCCACGACGAGGTCCTGGCCGTCCTCGCCGTCTGCGCCGAACACGGCCTCGCCGTCGTCCCCTTCGGCGGCGGCACCTCCGTCGTCGGGGGCCTCGCCCCGCAGGGGCGGCGCCCCTTCGTCGCCCTGGACCTGCGCCGCATGAACCGTCTGCTGTCGCTGGACCCCGTCTCGCGGACAGCGATCCTGCAGCCGGGGCTGCGCGCCCCCGACGCGGAGGCGCTCCTGGCCGAACAAGGCTTCACCCTGGGCCACTTCCCCCAGTCCTACGAGTGGGCCACCATCGGCGGATTCGCCGCCGCCCGCTCCAGCGGCCAGGCCTCCGCGGGCTACGGCCGCTTCGACGAGATGGTGCTGGGTCTGACCGTCGCCACCCCGCGGGGCACCCTCGACGCCGGCCGCGCCCCCCGCTCCGCGGCCGGCCCCGACCTGCGCCAGCTGATCCTCGGCTCCGAGGGCGCGCTGGGCGTCATCACCTCCGTGACGGTGCGGATCCGCCCGCTTCCCCAGGTCAAGGTCTACGAGGGTTGGCGCTTCGCCTCCTTCGCCGAGGGCGCCGCGGCCCTGCGCCGGCTCGCCCAGGACGGCCCCCGCCCCACGGTGCTGCGCCTGTCCGACGAGACCGAGACGATGGTCGGCCTCGCCCAGCCCGACGCGATCGGCTCGGACGGGGCCGCGTCCGCGGGCTGCACGGCGATCGCCGGTTACGAGGGCACCGCGGAGGACACCGCCCTGCGCCGGGAGCAGGCCGCGGCCGTACTGCGCGAGTGCGGCGGCGCGTACCTGGGCGAGGAGCCCGGCGAGCGCTGGGCCCACGGCCGGTACTCCGCCCCCTACCTGCGGGACTCGCTGCTCGACGCGGGCGCCTTCGCCGAGACCCTGGAGACCGCCACCTTCTGGTCCCGGATCCCCGAGCTGTACGACTCCGTGCGCGATGCGCTCACCGCGACGCTGGCCGCGGCCGGCACCCCGCCGCTGGTCATGTGCCACATCTCGCACGTCTACGAGAACGGCGCCTCGCTCTACTTCACGGTCGTCTCGGCGCAGGGCGAGGACCCCGTGGCGCACTGGACCCCCGCCAAGGAGGCCGCCAACGAGGCCGTCCTCGCCGCGGGCGGCACCATCACCCACCACCACGGCGTGGGCACCGACCACCGCGACTGGTACGTCCGGGAAGCGGGTCCGCTCGGCATCGAGGCCCTGCGCGCCGTCAAGGACGCGCTCGACCCCGACGGGCTCCTCAACCCCGGCATCCTGCTGCCCACCCGCTGACCCCGTCCCGCCGTCCCGCCGTCCCGCCGATCCGCCGTCCCCGGAGGCACACCCATGCGACAGTTCACGGCCGTCGTCAACCCCACCGCCGGGGGATCCACCGGGGCGGCAGCCGTCCTCCCACTGGCGAAGCTGCTGCGGGAGGCGGGCGCGGAGCTGGAGACCGTGTGCAGCGACAGCCTCCGGCACGCCCAGGACCTGGCGCGCCGGGCCGGCGAGCGCGGCCGCGTCGTCCTGGCCGTCGGCGGTGACGGCATCGTGGGCGGCATCGGCGGCGCCCTCAGCGGGACCGGCACCGTCCTCGGCCTCGTCCCCGCAGGCCGCGGCAACGACTTCGCGCGCGCCCTCGGCCTGCCCTCCGGGCCCGCCGAACTCGCCAGGATCCTGCTCCGCGACGAGCCGCGCGCCGTCGACACCATCGAGGTCGAGTCGGCGGTCCACGACCGGACCGTCGTCCTCGGCAGCGTCTACGCAGGCGTCGACGCGGTCGCCAACCACCACGCCAACACCGCCCGGCTGCTGCGCGGCCCGGCCTCCTACTACGCCGGCGGGCTGCGCGCGGTGGCCGGCTGGCGTGCCGCCGCCTACCGCGTCACCGTCGACGGAGTCGTCCACGAACGCCGCGGCTACACCGTCGTCGCCGCCAACTCCGGCTACTACGGATCCGGCCGGGCCATCGCGCCCGGCGCCCGGGTCGACGACGGGCTGCTCGACGTCGTCATGATCCACGACGCGCCGCGCCGCCTCTTCTTCGCGCTGATGAACGAACTCAAGACCGGTGCGCACGTGGAGCGCCCCGAGGTCGAGATCGTGCGCGGCAAGGAGATCCGCATCGAGGCCGACCGCGCGATCCCGTACGGCGCGGACGGCGAGGTGGAGGCCGCCCTCCCGGTCACCGCGCGGATCCGCCCGGGCGCACTCCGCGTGCTGTGCTGATCCCCGCCGTGGGTAGGCTCGCCCGGTGCCCGAAGACGCCTACCTCGCCGCGGTCCGGGAGTCGTACGACACCGTCGCCGCCGACTACGCCGCACAGGTCAGCACCCCGGACGGACTCGACCCGCTCTCCCGCGCCATGCTGGCAGCCTTCGCCGAGACCGTGCGCACGGCCGGCCGGGGCCCGCTGGCGGACCTGGGGTGCGGCCCCGGCTACGTGACGGCGCACCTCGCCGGGCTGGGGGTGCGCGCGTACGGGGTCGACCTGTCGCCGCGCATGGTCGAGCTGGCCCGGCGGGCCCACCCGCACCTGCGCTTCACCGTGGGGTCCATGACCGCGCTCGACATCGGCGACGGCGAACTGGGCGGCGTCCTCGCCTACTACTCCACCCACCACACGCCGCCCGAGCTGCTGCCCGTCGTCTTCGCCGAGTTCCGCCGCGTCCTGGCACCCGGCGGCCACCTGATGCTCGCCGGCTGGGTGGGCGAGGACGAGCACCTGTGCCCGGAGCACGCGTACGGCGGCCACCCGGTCTCGTACGGGCTCCACATGCTGCCGGCCCCGCGGATCGCCGCGCTGCTCGAGGAGGCCGGTCTCACCGTCACGGCACGCCTGGTGCAGGAGCCCGGTGCGGGCACGAAGCGCGCCGTCGCCACGTTCCTCGCGGAGAAACCCGAACGCCCCTGACGGCCGGGCCCCTTCCTGCGTCACCCCGCGGGCGGACCGATGTCCAGTCCGTTCTCGTCCAGGGCGTCGGAAGGCGGCGCGGGTCGACGCTGTTCCACGTCAGCGAGAGCTCGTCCGGCTCGTTGTGGTCGGCCTCGACCTGCTCGCCGGCGAAGCCGACCACCGCGTCATCCTGCCAGAGCCCGCGCGGCGGGCTTGAACCGGCCGTAACGGGAGGTCATAGCGTTGTCGGCGTGATCGGGAACGACGACGACCGGCGTCTGTGGAGCATCGGCGAGGTGGCCCGCGCCACCGGCACGACCATCCGCACGCTGCGCCACTACGACGAGATCGGCCTGCTCGGGGCGAGTGCACGCACCGCCGCCGGACACCGCCGCTACACCGAGCGGGACGTGCGCCGGCTCTACCGGGTGCGGGCACTGCGCGCGCTCGGGCTCCCGCTGGACGAGATCCAGCGCGTCCTCGCGGACAGCGGGGAGGACCTGGGGTCGATGCGCGACCTGCTGACCGCACAGCTGTCCGCTCTGGAGGCGCACGCCGCGCGGATCCGCCAGCTCACCGCGCAGCTCCGCGGGCTCCTCGGGCGAATCGAGGGGACGTCGATGCCCGATCCCGAACAGTTCATGACGACCTTGGAGTTGATGTCCGTGTTCGAGACCCACTTCACCGCCGGGCAGCGGGAGCAACTGGCCGCACGACGGGCCGAGATCGGCCCGGAGGGCGTCGAGGCCGCGAGGACCGAGTGGACCGGGCTCGTGGAGGCGCTGCTGTCGCACGTCGAGGCGGGCACGCCCGCCGACGACCCGGAGGTCAGGACCCTGGTCGGTCGCTGGGACGCCGTGGGGAGCGGCTTCCACGCCGCGGGTGAGGACGGCGAGGCGACCCGGGCCGCCGCGCGGCGGCTGTGGGACGAGCGCGGGGAGGAACTCGCGCGGAACCTGCCGTGGCCCCCGGACCGGATGCGGGCCCTGCTGCGGTACGTGGAGGAGGTTCGCGAGGCCGACTGGGGCGTGTCTGACAAATAGCGCCGTCCGCCCGGAGGGCGGGGCTCGTGGCGGCTGGTGCGTGCTATCGCAAGGCGGAGGATCGGCCTCGTACTGGACGTACGTGGACGACTCCGACAACGCAGCGAGGTGCCCCCACCGCCCGAAGGGCGGGCCCAGCGGCTCCCCCAGCTCCGCTGGGAGGTGCCCCCAGGTGCGGTCCATCCAGGCGATCCGGTGCAGGCCGTGCCGGGTCAGGATCCGGTGCACTGTCGAGGCCGGCATCCCGAGAATCGGCCCGATCCGTGCCGGACCGAACTTACGAGTGGTCCGCAGGTGACAGACCTGGGCCTCCATGGCGGCCGGTGTGCGGTGGGGGACGGTGTGAGGCCTGCTCGTACGGTCGTGCAGGCCGGCGTCGCCCTCGACCCGCCAGCGGCGGACCCACTTGTGAGCCGTGGCGCGCGATATCCCCATCTCAGCCGCGACATGAGCGACCGGTCGGCCCGAGCAGACACGCTCGACCAGCAGCCGCCTGCCATGAACGGTCAGCCGGGCATTACGGTGGGACACGAAGACCTCCGGTGTGGTGCGGTCCTAGACAGCTCCACCACACCGGAGGTCTTCGCCTTGATCAAGCCCGGACCGGTGTCAACAACGCTCGTGATCAATACACCTAGGCTGGAACGTCGGCCGGTTGCGGGAGGGAGACCGATGGACGGGATGTCGCGAGGGCCGGACGGCCCGCTCTCACGCGGTCCGGGCGGGGCGGCCGGAGCGCCGCGGGGACGGCTGCACCGGCCCGGTGATCTCAGCGTCTCCCCGGGACCCGACCGGCACCACTACTGGGCCCTGCTGCCCGCATACGTCCGCGCGCGCATGGCGCACGGGACGGGCACCGTCCTGGAGTGGTGGGCGCACGCGGCGGTCGGCGGCGGGGTCCAGGCCGTGGTGCTCGGCACCGAGGGCCTCGGCGTGGCGGAGCCCGCCGAGGGCCCGGGCCTCTCGGTGCGCACCCTGCGGCTCGACCCGGACTCCTTCGTCACCCGGCCCTTCCGGAGCGGCCCGGCGACCCCCACGGCACGCGCCGCCGGTCTCGGGGCCGCCGCCTCGCTGCTCTCAGGACGGGCGGCGCCCACGCCTTCCCCCGCGGCACCCGACGCCGAGGGCGCCGAACCCGAGCTGACCAGGGAGGCCCGGGACTTCCTCGGCAACCTGCCCCCGGGCGCCCAGCGCTTCCTGCAGCAGCCCTTCCTCGGCGAGGACCGGCACGTCACCACCCGGTGGTACTTCTACGAGCAGCCCGTGGCCGGAGGCCCGTCGGAGATGTCCGTCTGGTGCCACCTGGAGGGCCGGCGCACGGTGACCTTCCTCTCCGGAACCCGCCGGCTGCCGCAGGGCGCCGATCCCGCACAGGCCACCTGGTCGGTCGTGTGCCGCCGTGCGGCGGTGCTTCCCCCGGCGGGCCCCTGAGGCCTCCCGTGCGGAGGCGTTTCCGGATGGCCGCGGTGACGCCGTAACATCCGCTGGAGAGGGATGAACGCCGGAAGGGACGCGATGGGCCTGGACGAATCCGTGGCAGCCCGTGCCGAGGACGTGGCGCTCACCCGGGCCGCGCAGGCGGGTGACGTCACGGCGCTCGGTCTCCTCCTGGAGCGTCACCGGGCCGGCATGCGCGCCGTCGCCCTGAGCGTCCTGGGCCCGGGGCCCGACGTGGACGACGTGCTGCAGGACGCGGCGCTGACGGCGTTGCGCCGCGTGGGCGACGTCCGTGATCCCGCCGCGGTGGGGCCGTGGCTGCGGATGATCGTCCGCAACAACGCCCGCTCCCTGCTGCGCGGCACGGCCCCCACCAGCCCGGTCGACGACCTCGTCCTGCGCGCGGCGGACTCAGGACCCGAGCGGTGGCTGGAGTCCGCCGCGCTGCGGGACTGGATCTGGGAGGCCATCGAGCAGCTCTCCCCGACGCTGCGGCTGCCGCTGGTACTGCGCCACTTCACCACCGGCGTCAGCTCGTACGAACAGATCGCCTCGGCCTGCGGGCTTCCCGTCGGCACCGTCCGCAGCCGGCTCAGCCAGGCCCGGGCCAAGCTCGCCCAGGCACTCGCCGAGACCGCGGACGGCGCCCACGACGACAGCACCCGGCGCACCAGGGCCAGCAGGACCGAGGCCCACGAGACCCTGGCCGCGGCCGAACGCGGCCACTTCGCCGGCTTCCTGCGGGAACGCTGGTCACCCGAGGTCGGCCTGTTCAGCGGGAGGGAGCGGGTGGGGGGCAGGGGCCTGCTGATCCGCGGCATGGACTCCGACCTGACCGCCGGGGTCCGCCAGCGCCTCGTGCACGCCGTCGCCGGGCGCTCGCTGACCGTCTGGGAGATGGACATCGTCAACCCGCCGGACAACCCGGGGCACTGCCCACCCGCCGTCGCCTGGCTGATGACCCACGACGCCACGGGCCGGGTCAACGGCCTGCGCCTGCACCACCCCCGCCCCGTGCCCGTACCCGGCGCCGCGGCCGCGTGAGCCGGGCCGGGGCGGGCGTCCGGGGCGGGGTGGCCGCGCCTCAGCTGTGGAAGCGGATGTAGCCGTCGCCGTCCGCGTCGGAGCCGCGCTTGGTGTACGCGTGGACGTCGGAGCGGCTGCCGGAGGGCTTGTAGAGGTAGATCGTGTCGCCGTCGTTGTTCCACATGAAGTTGCAATTGGCGCGGTAGACCACGTTGTTCTTGTCGGAGTCCGTTCCGCGGCCGCCGCGCAGCTTCACGTAGTCGCCGGGCTGGAGGTAGTGGTTCGCCGTGAAGACGAAGCGGTTGCCCGTGGCGTCCTTGACGACGTAGCCCTTGAGGTTGACCGCCGCCGCGGCCGAGTAGTTCTTGATCGTCAGGTACTCCGCGCGGGTGTTGCCGGAGGAGCAGTTGTTGGAGTCCCGGCCGGGCGCGTCGTACTGCGCACCGCGGATCTTGAGGGCGGAGCTGTACTCCGCGGCGTGCGCCTGGACCGGTGTGAGGACGGCGGTCCCACAGGCCGCGGCGAACGCGGCCACGCGGATACGGACGTGCTTGGTCATGGGAATCCCCCCTGTTGGGACGGGGCCGCGCGCGCTCCGCCCCGCCGGGAGCGCGAACCATGCGCGCCGCCCCGCCTGCCTGCGCCGGGTCTCCGGCCCCCGTCGGCGCGTCTTGCGAGGTATCAAACCATTCCAGGTGAACCCGGAGCGGGGCTTTCCGTGACGTGGCGTCCGAAGCGAAGCAACCGGTCGACAACGGGCGTATTCCTTCAGGCAGTCGCTGGTGCCGGGGTCGTGCACCGCCGCGGCGCGGGGCTGCCAGGATGTGCGCATGAACGAGAACGATCACGGGCGGGACGAACTGCTGGCCGCCGCGGTGGGGCTGCGCGAGCGCGGGGAGGCGGAGGCGGCGAGGGAGCGGCTGGTCGCCCTCGCGGAGCGGTTCCCGGGGGACGCGGAGGTGGCCTACCAGGCGGCGTGGGCGCACGACGTACTGGGCCTGGAGGCGGAGGCGGTGCCCTTCTACGAGCAGGCCCTGCGCGGAACGGGGCTGTCGGAGGACGACCGGCGCGGCGCGCTGCTGGGCCTGGGCAGCACCTACCGGATCCTCGGGCGGTACGACGAGGCCGTCCGCCTGCTGCGCGTGGCCCTCATCGACTTCCCCCACGACGGCGCGCTGCGGACCTTCCTGGCGATGGCCCTGTACAACACCGGCGGACACCGCGAGGCGATGCGGCTCCTGCTGACGCTGCTGGCGGACAGCAGCTCCGATCCGGACATCGCACGCTACCGGCAGGCCGTCGCCTACTACGCCGAGGATCTCGACGCCACCTTGTGAACCCTGGGCGGGCGCGGCTCCCTCGTGCCGCATGCCGGAACGGACGTCCGCCACCGGCACGTCGTTGAAGGCCCCCGTCGACGTGGGGTGGTGATGCCGTGCCACAGGGCGAGGCCGACGGTTCTGATCGGCTCCTGTTCGTCGATGCTCACGGGAGCGGCGCCGAGACACCGGCCAACCCGGCGCCGGGCGGCGGAAACAGCGCAGCAGGCGGCGATGATGCCGGTCATAGCATCCGCCGATGGGCACCCCGGAGTCGCCGGTGTTCTCCCCGTGCTCTTCCAGGCGATCGCAACGTGCCTCGATGCGCGACGTGATCATCCGGAATTCGGCACGGCGCATAGAGCGCTCGGTGAAGAGAACAGGGTTGGAACATGACTTCAGCAGACCTGGGCGGCGACGTCGCCCTCGTGACCGGGGCGACCAGCGGGATCGGCGCGGCGACCGCGGTGACGCTCGCCGGGCGGGGCGCGCACGTACTGGTCGCCGGCCGTGACGGCGGACGGGGCGAGGCCGTGGTCGCCGAGATCAGGGGGCGCGGCGGGAAGGCCGACTTCGTCGCGGGCGACCTGGGGGACGCCCGGTCGGTCCGAGCGCTCACCCGCGAGGCGGTGGCGCTCGGCGGGGGCAGGGTCGACATCCTGGTGAACAACGCGGGCGTCTACCCGTTCGGGCCGACGGAGCGGACACCGGAGAGCGACGTCGACACCGTCTACGCCCTCAACGTCAAGGCGCCGTTCTACCTGGTCGCCGAACTCGCGCCCGCGATGGCCGGCCGCGGCCGCGGCCGCGGCGCGATCGTCAACGTCAGCACCATGGTCGCCGACTACGGCGCCGCGGGCATGGCGCTGTACGGGTCGAGCAAGGCGGCCCTGAACCTGCTCACCAAGTCGTGGACGGCCGAGTATGGACCGCGCCGGGTCCGGGTGAACGCGGTGGAGCCGGGGCCGACCCGGACCGAGGGCACCTCCGGGATGGCGGATGACCTCGCGGCGCTCGCCTCCGGTGCCGCAGGCCGGGCGGCCTGCGGCACCGGAGGAGATCGCGAGGCCATCGCCTATCTGGCCAGCCACGCGGCGAGCTTCGCGCACGGCGTGGTGCTGCCCGTGGACGGCGGGCGCACGGCGGTCTGACCTCCGTCCGCGGCATCGCCGCACCCTGAGGCCGTGCCCCCGCGCGCGGCCCTCAGGCCCCCGCGGGCTGTTCGAACGCGGCGATCAGCCGTCCCACGTCGCGCCGCCGGGAGGTGGCCGGCCACACCGCCCAGGTCCGCCGGATCAGCGGGTGGCCCACCAGGGGCGACCAGGCGACGTTCTCCGGGATCGGCTGCGCCCAGTCCGGCGGCGCCAGCGCGAAGGCGTGGCCCGCGCTGACGGCGGCGAGCTTCACCTCGGCGATCAGCTTCTGCCCCTCGGGGGCGTCGGGGCCCAGGTCGAGACCGTGACTGCGCAGGATCGCCGTCAGCTCGTCGTACCAGGCGGGGCTGCCGGAACGCGGGAAGCCCACCCACGGCAGGCCCGCGAGGGCTTCCAGCGCGATGCCGTCCGGGCCGGTCAGCTCCGCGGCCTGTTCGGCCGCGAGCAGGACGCCCAGCCGCTCGCGGACGACGAGCTGGGCGTCGAACTCGGGCCCGGCGGGCCGCTCCCGCAGCAGCGCCACGTCCAGCTCCCCGGCCTGCAGCGCGGCGAGCTGCTCCGCCGTGGACAGGTGCCGGGCCTGCACCAGGGTCTCCGGGAAATCCTCGGCCAGTTCCGCGAGCGGGGCGACGAGCAGTCCCGTCGGCAGTTCGAGCGGGATGCCGATCCGGAGCACCCCGCCGCCCACGGCCGTGTGGCGCGCCATCGCCCGCACCGCCTGGTCGTGCCGGGCGATCACGGCCCGCGCCTCCCCGAGGAGGGTCGCCCCCGCGTCCGTCGGCCGTACCCCGGTGCTGCTGCGCACGAGCAGCTTCACTCCGAGGTGCCGTTCCAGTCCGCCGATGGTCTGGGACAGGGCCGGCTGGCTCAGGTGCAGCCGACGTGCCGCCGCCGACCATGCCCCCTCCTCGACCACCGCGATGTACGCGCGCAGCTCCCGCATGTCCATGAGCCCATCGCACCATGCCGTCCGCGCCCCTGCCACGAACCGGCAGAAGCGCTGCTTATGGCGTCCTTCGGGGGCGCGCATGGCCACCCGCTTGGGACCGGGGGGCGCGCGAGGTTGCCTGGGGGGAAGGGGGCGCACGACCTCCCGGCCGTACGGAGCGACCTCGTGAGGAGGCAGTCCATGGACACCGGCGACGTCCGACTGGCGGCGATGCACACGGTCTCGCGGCGCCTGGGCGCCACGGTCGGCGGCCTCACCGGTGAGGAACTGCTCCGGCCCTCGTTCGCCGAAGGCTGGAGCATCGCCCAGGTGCTGGTCCACCTGGGCACGGGGGCCGAGTTGTGCACCGCGGCCGTGCGCCGCAGTCTCACCGGGGACCCCACCAGACCCTCACGGGAGGACATCACCGACGTGTACGAGCGGTGGATCCCCCTGAGGCCGGTCGCGCAGCGCGACGCATGGCACGAGGCGGAATCCGGCTTGCTGCGGCTGCTGGACTCCTTCGACGCCGGGGTGCGCGCGTCGGTGACGGTGCCGTACTTCACCGGTCCGGTCGGCTTCACGGACTTCACCGGCTACTGGCTGTCCGAGCAGTCCGTGCACACCTGGGACGTGGAGGTGGGTCTGGACGAGGCCGCCGCCATCCCGGCATCCGAGGTGGCGCTGCTGTGGGACCGGGTCGACATGGTCGCCTCGCGCAGCCGCGACGGGGACACCCTCACCCGGCTCGGTCCGCGCCAGATCGCGGTGGAACTCACCGACCCCGCGCGCACCCTGTGCCTGGCCCTCGGCTCCGAGCTGCACATCCTCCCCTGTGAGGGGGCCGAACCCTCGGGCGCGGTGTCCGGACCGTCCGAGGCCGTGCTCCGCCTCGTCTACGGCCGCAACCGCCCCCGGGACGCAGTGACCGCCCGCGACGGCGTCACCCTGGACGACCTGCGCGCGCTCTTCCCGGGTTACTGACCGCTGCGCGGCGAAGGCGGGACGCGGGACAGCCGGTCGACTGCGGGCTCTGATCGCCGAAACCCTCATGGGCGAGAAGGGGACGAGCTTCGTCGCGGTCTGACCTCGGAGACGTACGGACGATGCGAGTGCGGCCGGCAACAGTTCGATGTCCACCGGGTCTGCGACGGCTCCGTCGTCGACGACGCGAAGTGGGTCACTCCGGCGACAGCGAACGGTCCCGCACCTGGTGGCGGGTCGGCCCCGGCGACCGGGCGGGCTCCCGCATCTCCGCGGGGCCCACCGGCCGCTCCCGGCGGTCCTCAGCGGCGCAGGAGGCGGCGGCTGACGATCGCGCAGATCGCGATCAGCACGGCGGCGAAGCCGAGGAGCGCCAGCCGCTGCGAGACGTACAGCGTGCCCACGCCGAGCCCGAGGACGGGCACCGCCAGGCCGATGTACGCGGCCAGGAACAGGCCCGCGAGGGCCTCGCCGCGGCGCTGCGGCTCCGCCAGGGAGACGACCGTGGACACGGTGCCCTTGAAGAGCACCCCGGCACCGGCGCCGGCGGCCATGCCGCCGGCCAGGAACAGACCGAAGCTCGGCAGCCACACGGCCGCGGTCACCGCGGCCAGTCCGCCCACCATCGAGGTGAGGCCGGTCGCCAGTTGGCGCCGGGCGCTGACCCGCAGCAGCAGCGCCTGAGCGCCGGCCGCGCAACCGAAGTCCAGGAACGGCACCAGACCGGCCAGCGCGCGCGACGGGTGGTGCAGCGTACCGGCGACGAACGAGGGCCCCACCGACGTGAACAGGCCCAGCACCGCGAAGGCCGCCAGGGTCGCCCCGCAGGCGGCGAAGAACGCCGGGCGGGCCGCCGGGGGGACCGTGACGCGCTGCGGCCGGTAGGCGGGTCGCTCCTCGGCCCGTTCCACGGTCTCCGGTACGAGCGCCACACCCGCGGCGGCGAGCAGCAGCAGCCCGAGGAAGACCAGGTACGGGGTGCGCAGCGGCGCGCCCGCGTACCCGGCCGGAGCCGGATCCGCGGTGGACCTCGCCGACCTGGTGGGGGAGCCCTTCATCGACTCGCCCGTGGGCTTCGGGAACCGCCTGGTCGTCGACCGGGCGTTCGCCGCCGCGGGCCTGGAGCGCTTCGTGGTCATCGAGGTCACCGACATCACCATGACCGCCGACTACGTCCGGCAGGGCCTCGGCGTGGCCATCATGCCGTCCTTCGCGGTCGCCGCGGACGACCCGGGCGTGTGCGTGCGCCCCGTCGCGGGCGGACCCCTCGAGTGGTCGCTGGGGGTCGCCTACTCCTCGGTGCGCCGGCCCGGCGCCGCGCTCACGGCGCTGCTGGCGCTCATCGGCCGGTTCGTACGCGTCCCGCCCGGAGCCCCGTGAGGACGGCCGTGGTGACCAGGGCGTACGCCACGTGCGGCACGAGGTCGGAGATCCAGTCCGACCGCGACCAGGTGCGCGGATCGGTCACGCGCAGCACGGTCATCGGGCCGTTGGTGCCGATCAGCGCTCCCACGGTCGCCGTCGCCGTCAGCACGGCCGTCGCCGGGCGCCAGCCGCAGCCCACGGCCAGCCCGAGCGTCGCGCCCATGCCCGCCCCGGCCGCGATGCCCGTGAGGGCGCCCAGCGAGGAGATGCGGTTGCGGCGGGCGGCGTCGTCGCCGGGGATCGGTACGTGCGTGGTCTCGGACAGTCGCTCGACGGTGGTCGCCGGGGCCGAGCTGGCGGCACGGCCGCGCAGCAGCATGTCCAGGTAGCCCACGGTGTTGAGCGCCGTCGTGCCCGCCGCGCCCGCGGCCGCCCCGCACAGCACCCCGTGCACGGGTCCGAAACCGTTGCGGCCCGTCACCGGATCACCGCGCCACGGTCGGGCGCGCCGTCGCGCCGGGGGAAGGGAGTGCCGGTTGTCGCGTGCATACCTTCCAGTAAGGCGCCGGACCCCGCACCGCGCCACCGGAGCCGGGGCACGCCCGCCGCCCGGAACGCCGCCCGCCCGGGCAGAGGTTCCCTCTTCCGGAACCGGCTGCATGAACCCGCCCCACCCGGGAACCCGAGCAGTACGGCCGCGCCGCGACCACCCACCCCCCCCTGGTCGCCGGCGCGGCCCATCGCGTCTGGCGGATCAGCCCGCCGCCTGGAAGGCGCGGCCCGCAGGGGTCGTGTGGGTGCCGTCGGTGAACAGGCCGCTGCTGGGTTCGGCCGGGTCGGCGCCGAGGCCGAACCAGGCGTAGCGCTGGACGTAGGGCAGCGCCTCCAGGGCCTTGGTGGAGGCGGTGACGAAGGCGGCCTGCTGGTCCGGGGTGGGGAAACGGGTGCCGTGGGAGAAGTCGATCAGGGCGTACTCGGTCAGCCAGATCGGCTTGTGGTAGCGCTGGTGGACCGCCTCCAGATAGGACGTCAGCTGCGACACGGCCTCCGCGGTGCGGAAGTCGCCGCCGTACCAGTGCAGGGTGATGAAGTCGACGCGGTAGCCCTTGGCCTGGGCGCCCGACATGAAGCGGTCGAGCCATCCGCCGGGGGTGGCGCCGTTCGTGGCGACGGCCGGGCTGCCCAGGATCCGGCCGGCGTCCATCAGCCGCGGCCACAGGGTCAGGGCCTGCTCCACCGACATGTTCGACTGCTGGGCCATGTCGGGCTCGTTGAAGCCCAGCAGGTACGGGCCCTGCGCCTTCGCCTGGGCCAGGGAGTCCGCGGTGACGGAGGCGGGCCCCCAGATCATGGGGACGAAGCGGCCCGACGGCGGCGAGGCGACGCCCTGGTGGCCCGTGGACCAGGTGTAGTACCAACTCGCACCGGACAAAGTGAGGGCCCTGCCCACGCCGGGGAAGGTCCACACACCGACGCCCTTCTTGCCGGACGAGGCGACCCGCACCACGGGTGCCTGCCGGGTCGGCTTCGGTGACGGGGCCTTCTTCGTGGGCTTCTTGGAGGGGCGCGGCGAGGGCGACGGGCTGGGGGAGCGGGGCGAGGCCGTGGCCGTCTCCGTGGCGGCCGGGGCGGAGGCCGCCGGGAGCGCGTCCGCCTGCGGCGCCGGCGACGGACCGGTCAGGAGCCGGGTGGCGACGAGCGTCGCGGCCACCGCCGCCGCGACGGCCGCCCCGCCGAGGACGGGGGTCCGCAGCCCGCGCGACGCGGCCCGGCCGGTGGCCCGGTGGGCGCCGCGGGCGGCCGGACGGGGCACGGGTGCGGGCCCGGTCCCGGCCTGCCCGGTCACCGCGGCGACCACCCGCCCCGGGTCCAGCGCCGGCGGCACCGCGAGCAGCGGCAGCCCACTGAGCAGCCGGTCCATGGGGAGCAGCCCCTCCTCCATCCCGCCGCAGACACCGCACCCGCGGATGTGCCGGGCGAACCGCTTGCGCCACAGCGGGCTCGGCACGCCGTCCCAGGTGGCGGTCGCCCGCAACTCGCCGCAGCCGGGCGCCGCGGCCAGCGCCCGGACGACCACGCGGGAGGCCTCCATCTGCTTCTTCATGCGCTGCACCCGTACCGCCGCGTGCCGGTCCGACAGGCCCAGCGCGGCGGCGAGGTCGGCCCGCTCCAGCTCCCCGGTCTCCTCCAGCCACCACAGCGACAGCAGCTCCCGGTCGTCCTCGTCCAGCCACCGGGTGGCCTCGGCGACCTCACGGCGCTGCTCGGTGAGCCCGAGGCGCAGGATCGTCAACCCCGCGAAGTCCAGGGCCGGGTCCGGTATGCGCTCGGCGTCCTCCAGGCCGGCGCTGCGGTGCCGGGCCACGGCACGGTCCCGCTCACGGTCGCGGACCTGCCGGATCGTGATCGCCACCAGCCAGGACCGGAACGCCGCCGGGTCCCGCAGCTCCGACAGCCCCCGCACCATGCGCAACAGCGTCTCCTGTACGACGTCGTCGACGTCGGCATGGCCGTCCAGCGCCCGTCCGACGATGTTGTAGACCAGCGGCAGGCACTCCGCCACCAGCCGGTCGAGGGCCTGCCGGTCGCCCGAGCGTGCCGCCACCACCACCCCGGCGCCGGGTCCGCTCCGGTGCGTCTTGCGCATGTGGCCCCACTCTTCCCTACTTGGTCTCGCCGTCCACGACCGCGCGGCCGTCCGGCGACCGCGATGCCTCCACCTACAGGAGACGGGCTGCGCGTGCCCGGACAACACAAATCCCGCAGGGTCCGTCAGCGGATTTGTGTTGTCCGCCGGTGGCCCCGGCGGTCCCCGATACGTGCGTACGCACCAGGCGAGGACGAGGAAGGCACAAGAATGGCACGACACAGCCGGCACGGAACCGGATCCAGGACCGGGCGCGGACGGTGGGCGGCCGTCGCGGTGCTCGCGGCGGCCGGGATCGCGGTCACGGCGCTGATCGCCGGGGGCGCGCTGTCACCGTTCCGGCCCGGCGGGGCGACGGCCGAAGGCGGGCGCGGCGCCACCACGGCCCACGGCACGTCCGCCGCCCCCTCCCGCGGGACGCCTCCGTCCGTGTCACCCTCGCCCTCGGCCACGCTCCCCTCACCGAGCGCCCGTCCTTCGGGAACGCCCGGCCCCACGGCTGCCACCGCCACGAAGACCCCCGGGACACGACGGACGTCCGCCGCCACCCCGCCCGGCACGCGGCTGATCACCCTGGTCAACCGCACCCAGGAAACCGTCTGGGCGGTCGTCACCGACTCGCCGGCCTATCCGCGGGGACGCCGGCTCGCCCCCGGGCAGGGCACCGCGCTCACGGTGCCGGACGGCTGGGGCGGCCGCATCTGGGGCCGGACGGGCTGCGACTCCACGGCCGCGGGGCCCTGCCGTACCGGGGACTGCACATCGGTGTGCACCGGGCCCAACCCGCCCACCACGCTGGGGGAGTTCAGCTTCGACGCCTACGCGGGGATGGACTTCTACGACGTCAGCATGGTCGACGGCGCCAACCTGCCCATGTACATCAACATCTCCCGCACCACCACCCGCGACCCGGTCAGCCCCGACGGCTGCTACCGCGGGGCGTGCACCGAGCCGGTCGACTGCCCGGCCGCCATGCAGGCGAAGGCCGGCGGGCAGGTGATCGGCTGCAAGCCGCCCTGCGCGGCCTTCGGCGGCGACGCCTACTGCTGCCGCGGTGCCTGGGCGGGCCGCGAGCACTGCGTGGCGTCGAAATGGCCCGTCGACTACACCCGGGTCTTCAAGGACGCCGCGCCGTACGCCTACTCGTACGCCTTCGACGACGCGGCGACCATGGCGTGCAAGGGCCGGTGCGCCTACCGGGTGACCTTCGGCACCACGGGGTAGCCCGCGGCACGCTACGCGGCGGAGGGCACGGCGCAGCTCGGCGAGGCCCGCCGGGCTGCCCGGGTCCTCCCAGCCCCGGGCGCGCTTGTCCGGAGTAGCTGCTAAGGTCGAAGTCATAACTTCTGTTCTAGCAGTCACCCGGAGTGCAGTGTGAGCGTCGCCCAGAACGAATCCCTCGCCGGCCGTCGTGCCCTGGTCACCGGAGGCACCAAAGGCGTCGGCGCGGCCGTCGCCCGCCGGCTGGCCCAGGCCGGTGCGACCGTCTTGGTGACGGCCCGCCACGAGCCCGCGGACGCCGACCCGAAGACCTTCATCGCGGCGGACCTGACCACCCCCGAGGGGGCCGCGGCCGTCGTTCGCGAAGTGATCGACCGGGTGGGTGGGGTGGACGTCCTCGTCAACAACCTCGGCCACTCCGAGGCGCCCGCCGGGGGCTTCGCGGCGCTGGACGAGGACGACTGGGCGAAGGAGCTGAACACCAACCTCCTCGCCGCCGTCCGACTCGACCGCGGCCTGCTCCCCGGCATGATCGAGTCCGGTGGGGGCGCCGTCGTCCACGTCACCTCGATCCAGCGCCGCATGCCGTTGTGGAACGGCACCCTCGCCTATGCCGCGGCCAAGGCCGCCCTGGCGACCTACAGCAAGGGCCTGGCGAACGAGGTCGCGCCCTACGGCGTCCGTGTCAATACCGTTTCGCCGGGCTTCGTCCGGACGGCGGCCGCCGACGCCCTCGTCGACCGCATCGCCCGCGAGGCGGGCATCTCGGCCGAGGCCGCCCTCGGGCGCCTGATGGACTCCCTCGGCGGCATCCCCCTCGGCCGGCCCAACGAACCCGCGGAGGTCGCCGAGCTGGTGGCCTTCCTCGTCTCCGACCGCGCGTCGGCCATCGTCGGCGCCGAACACGTCATCGACGGCGGCACCGTCCCCACCCTCTGACCGGCCCCCTCCCCTGGAAGGACCACGATGAACACCACCGGCCCGCAGCCCATCCCCACCACCGGCCTCCCCGAGGTGATCACCCGTTACCTGGCCGCCCACCGCGTCCGCGACACCGCCACCGCCCTCTCGGCCTTCACCGGCGACGCGGTCGTGACGGACGAGGGCGCGACACGGCACGGCACGGCGGCGATCCGGGAATGGCTGGAGACCGCGGCGAGCGAGTACACCTACACCACGGAACTGACCGGCGCCGAGCGCGCCGGCGCCCACCACTACGTCGCAGTCCAGCACCTCGAGGGGAACTTCCCCGGCGGCACCGTCGACCTGCGCTACCGGTTCGCCCTGCGCGACGGCCTCATCGAACGCCTGGAGATCGGGGCCTGACCCCCGGATCCGTCCTCGACGGGGGGTACCAGGGTTGCTGCTAACATGAAAGCCACAGCCTGCGCCGACCCTGGCACCAACCGCACGGAGGTGGTCGACATGGTGAGCCGCATCCGGCTGGAGGACCGTGAGTGCCCGCTGTCGACGACCGTCGGGCACGTCGGTGAGTGGTGGACGCTGCTCATCCTGCACGACGCCTTCGACGGGTACACCCGCTTCGACCAGTTCCAGGAGAACCTCGGCATCTCGTCGAGCATGCTCACCACCCGCCTGAAGACCCTCGTCGAGGACGGGCTGCTCGAACGGCGGCCGTACCAGACCCACCCGACCCGCTACGAGTACCTCCTCACCGACCTCGGCCGCTCGCTGCGCCCGGTCGTCGTGGCCCTCGCCGCATGGGGCAACTCCCGTCTGGCGCCGGAGCAGCGCAGCATGATCCTGGTCGACGCGGAGACCGGCGAGGAGGTCGAGCCGGTCGTGGTCGACGCCGCCACGGGCCGGCGGCTCGACGACAGCGAGGCCTTCGTCTACGCCGCGGGCCCCGCCGCGAGCGAGATCATGCGCGCCCGCTACGCGGGCCGCGACCGTACCTGACCCACCGGAGGAAGAGGTCCCGTGCCCACCGCGGACGAACTGCTCGGCCCCGCCGCTGTGGCCGGGCTCGCCGACTGCCTGACGGCGGCCGGCCAGGCACCGATGGCCGCCGCGGTGCGCGACGCCCTTCCGGCGCTCGACGGCCTGGCACTGCGTGAACGCAGCGACCTCGTCCGGGACGCGATGCTCGCCTCCGGCCCGACGGATCCCGCGGCCCTGGAGGCCGTCGTCCGGGCCGCGCTGCCCGACCCGCGCTTCACCGGCTGGATGATCTGGCCGGTCACCGAGGCGGTCGCCGCCCTCGCCTCCGGCACCCCCGAGGGCACGGCCTTCGAGGACGGACTCCACCTGCTGGCGGACCTGACCCCGCGCCTGACCGCCGAGTTCGCCATCCGCCGCCTGCTCAACGCCGACCTCGACCGGGCGCTCGCCGTCGTCACCCGATGGACCGAACACCCCGACGAGCACGTACGCCGCCTGGCCAGCGAGGGAACCCGCCCCCGCCTGCCGTGGGCGGTGCGCGTACCGGCGATCCTCGCCCGGCCCGAGGCGACCCTGCCGATCCTGGGCGCTCTCTACAAGGACCCCTCGGAGTACGTCCGCAGGTCCGTCGCCAACCACGTCAACGACATCAGCCACGTCCGGGTGGAACTGGCCGTGGAGACGGCCCGGCGGTGGTCGGTGGCCCCCGACACCCACACGCCCCGGCTCGTCCGCCACGCGCTGCGCACCGCCGTCAAGCGCGGCGACCAAGGAGCCCTGGCACTGCTGGGGTTCGAGCCCGCCAGGGGCCTGACCGTCGAAGGGCCCTCCGTGGCCCGGCCCGTCGTCGAGGTGGGCGGGGAACTGCGCTTCGCCTTCACCCTGGAGAACCACGGCGACACGCCGCTCCGCCTCGTCGTCGACTACGTCGTGCACTACCGCAAGGCCAACGGCACCACGGCGCCCAAGGTCTACAAGCTGACGACCCGCACCCTCCAGCCGGGGGAGCGGAGCGAGCACACCGGCACCCGCTCCTTCAAGCCGATCAGCACCCGGGTCTTCCACCCCGGGGAGCACTCCCTCGAACTGCAGGTCAACGGCGAGCCGCGCGGCAAGGTGCCCTTCGACGTCGTCACCGTCTGACACACCGCTCGATACGCTGTCGCGTGTGAAGAGGAAGCAGGCGGCCGCCGAGCAGCCGACGCTGGACGCCGTGGCGCAGACGGCGCTCGCCGTCATCGACGAGGACGGGCCCGCCGGGCTCAGTTTCCGCGCCGTGGCCACGCGCCTCGGCGTCTCGCACGCCACGGTCTTCCGGCGCTGCGGCGATTTCGACGGGCTGCTGAGCGCCTGCGCCGACCATGTCGCCGCGTCGCTGGCCCTGGTGCCCCTGGAGGGCGACTGGGCCGCCGCGACGGAGACCCGCTTCACCGGCCTGTACCGCCTGCTCACCCGGCACCCGGGACTGGTGGCGCTGCGCGCCGGCCGTTCCTGGCTGGGCCCGCAGATGCTGGGCCGGCTCGTCGAGCCGCAGATGGCCCACAGCGTCGCCGCCGGCATGGACGCCGGGACGGCCATCCGCGTCTACCGCCGGCTCTACCTGCTCACCCTCGGTGCCGTCGCCTTCGGCGACCAGCGCGACGAGAAGAAGGTCGTCGCTTCCGCCCGCACGGCCCTGGCCGCGCTCGACCCCGAGGACTTCCCCACGCTGACCGGTGCGATGAACGTCGTCCTCCCCGCCCTGGTCGACCACGAGGTCTACTACGAGGCGCTGCGCGCCCTCATCCACGCCGCCAGCGCCGAGCACCTCCCGGCCGGGCACCGCTGACGGCGCGCGGCCGTGGGCCGAGGTGCCGGGTCACGATCGTGCGCAGCCCTTCCACCTCCGGTCCGCCGCCCAGGCCCCACTTCGGCAGCAGGCTCATGCTGCTGAAGCCGTCGCCGTGGACCAGCAGGAAGAGCCGCGGCGTCTCGACGTAGTGGGTGAGCGACGTCCAGGCCACCTTGAACTCGGTGAAGGCGGAGGCGGTGCGGATGCCGTCGTCGTCCACGCTGATGGTGCATTCGCCCTGAGAGCGGGCGTACGCGGTCGCCTTCCGCAGTTGGCGGCGCCGGTCGAACACTCCGGCCATGAGCCAGGTCAGCGTTCCCAGGCCGCCGCCGACGGTCAGACCGGTGATGTCGGCCGCATCGGGAGCGAACACCCGCAGTCCGGCGATCACCGCGACCATGACGGCGGCGAAGAACAGCGGGCCACGCCAGAGCTCGAGGCGGCGCCTCTGCGCGCCGAGCACCTCGGCGATGTCGTCCGTGCCCGGCAGCCAGGTGAACTCGACGGCTCGTACTCCGTCGCTGGGCGATCCCGTGGAGGACTGTTCCCGCATGTCGTTCGTCACCGCGGCATTCAACCGCCCCGAGGGCTGCGGGCGCCAGGCCCGTGGCGTTCCGTCGGATGAACCCTCAGGAGACGCGCACCAGGTCGGACGGATCCGTGTTCGCCCCGCAGACGATGACGGCGACGCGCTCGCCGGGGGCGGGGCGGTGGGCGCCGGAGGTGAGGGCGGCGAGGGCGGTCGCGGCGCCGTGCTCGACGGCGAGGCGGCGGTGGTCCCACAGCGTGCGGCGGGCCGCGACGATCGCCTCGTCGGGGACGAGGACGGAGCGCACGCCGTCCTTCAGCGCCCACTCCAGGGCCGTGCGGGAGGCCCGGCGCGCGCCCAGGGAGTCCGCCGCGACGGACCGGACGGGTACGTCCACCACCTCGCCGGCCGCGACGGCCGCGTGCAGCGCGCACGACCCCTCGGGCTCCACCGCCACCACCCGCACCCCGTGCTCCAGCGCGGACGCCGCGACCCCGGCGAACAGTCCGCCGCCCCCGACCGCGACGACCACCGTGTCCAGGCCGGGGAGCGCCGCGACGATCTCCTCCATCAAGGTCCCCGCCCCGGCCGCGATGAGCGGATGGTCGTAGGCGTGGGACTCCAGCGCGCCGCTCTCGGCGGCGTACTTCTGCGAGGCCTCCAGGGCCTCGGCGTACTCGCTGCCGACTTGGCGCACGTCCGCGCCAAGGTCGCGCAGCTTCCCGACCTTGACCGCGGGCGCCGTCTCGGGGACGAAGACCGTGGCGGGCACGCCGTGCCGGGCCGCGGCCCAGGCACATGCCAGGCCCGCGTTGCCCCCGGAGGCGATGACCACGCCGGCCTCGGGCATGGCGTCCCGCTCGACGTGGCGGCGGAGGAAGTTGAACGCACCGCGCGCCTTGAACGACCCCGTGTGCTGCATGGACTCCAGCGCCAGCCAGCCCTGTACGGCGGCGCCGAACGCCCCCTGGTCCACCGGGGCGAGCGTGACCGGGCGGATGTGCCCGGAGATGCGGGCGGCCGCGGCCCGTACGTCGGCGTGGGTGATGGTCACGGTTCTCTCCGGGCGGGTGATGGAGTCGTCGTCCGGAGAAACAGTGTAACAACCACTGTTCCGGCAGGTCGGGCCGCGGGTGGGACGATCAGCGGAGGACGAGCCGGTGCTCACCGGCCGGCACCAGCTCCCCGATGACCGGGGCACCGGGCAGTTCCCCGGCCACCAGAAGGCCGCCGGAGGTCTGGGCGTCGGCCAGCAGCAACCGGGTCACCTCGTCGGCGCCGCCGAAGTCGGTGTGCGGGGCGACCCAGTCCAGGTTGCGGCGCGTGCCGCCGCTGACGTAGCCGTCCGTGGCGGCCTCCCGCGCGCCGTCGAGGTACGGAACCGCCGAGGCGTGGACGACGGCGCTCACCCCGGAGGCGCGGGCAAGCTTGTACAGGTGGCCCAGGAGCCCGAAGCCGGTCACGTCGGTCGCGCACACCGCGCCCGCCGCCAGTGCCTGCGCGGCGGCGTCCCGGTTGAGCGTGGTCATGGTCTGCACGGCCTGCGGGAAGACCTCGCCGGTCGTCTTGTGGCGGTTGTTGAGGACGCCCAGTCCCAGGGGCTTGGTCAGCGACAGCGGCACACCGGGCCGGCCGGCGTCGTTACGCAGCAGGCGGTCCGGGTCGGCGGTGCCGGTGACGGCCATGCCGTACTTCGGCTCCGGGTCGTCGACGCTGTGGCCGCCGCCCACGGCGCAGCCCGCCTCGGCCGCGACGTCCAGCCCCCCGCGCAGCACCTCCCGGGCCAGTTCCAGCGGCAGGACGTCCCGCGGCCAGCACAAGAGGTTGACGGCCACCAGCGGGGTGCCGCCCATGGCGTAGACGTCGGAAAGGGCGTTGGCGGCGGCGATCCGCCCCCAGTCGTACGGATCGTCGACCACCGGGGTGAAGAAGTCGGCGGTGCTCACCACCGCCCGTGCGCCGGTTCCGCCGGATCCGCCGGATCCGCCGGGCAGCCGGACGACGGCGGCGTCGTCGCCGGTGTCCAGGCCCACGAGCAGGTCGGCCCCGAGGGCGCCCGCCATGCCTTCGGGCGTCAGCCCCGCCACCATCTGCTCCAGTTCCCCTGGGGGGATCTTGCAGGCGCAGCCGCCGCCGTGGGCGTACTGCGTCAGTCGCACGCTGTCCTGCCGGACGCCGGTTCCCGTCATGGCTGCTGTGGTCCTTCCGCTGTGGGGCCGGGCGTGGTTGCGCGGGCCCGGGTGACATCCCGTGTGGCGGGTTGACTTGGGTGGTGGCCGGCTGTTCCATGGGCCTCCGGTCCGGCGGGGAGACGTAAGGGTGCCTGGTGGCCCTCCCGGTCTTC
Source organism: Streptomyces sp. NPDC006207 (assembly GCF_040613835.1). Classification (NCBI taxonomy): domain Bacteria; kingdom Bacillati; phylum Actinomycetota; class Actinomycetes; order Kitasatosporales; family Streptomycetaceae; genus Streptomyces; species Streptomyces sp. NPDC006207. The sequence goes on from NZ_JBEXSX010000012.1 coordinate 112,047, forward strand.
AAAACCGAGGTGTCCGAGCAACTCGGGCAGGCGGGTTCGATTCCCGTCCGTCTCCGCGGGCCGCTCCGCCCCGGTGCTTCAGCCCTCATCGGACTTGCCCGGCGCTTTTGCGGCGCCCGCCCCGGGGCAGCGGCGGACGGCACCGTCCAGCCGGACGGTGCGGCCCTGCCGGTCCAGGTGCTCCAGCAGGGGGATGACGACGCGCCGGGTGGTGTCCAGGGCCCTGCGCGCCTCGCTCGCGGTGAACGGCTGCTCCAGCCCGGCCAGTACGGCTGCCGCCTGCGCGTCCGCGCCCGGCAGCAGCACGAGGCCCTCGCCGATCCTCAGCAGCGCGCCCGCCGATTCGGCCGCCGCCAGGAGCTTGGGGCTCAGCCCGAGCTGCTCCAGCCGTTCGGCCTCCGGCGCGCGGAACGGCGTACGTGCCAGATCGGCGCGTACCGCCTCGACGGCGGCCTGGGCCGCGGGCGGCAGCGTAGGGCGGGCGTGGCTCCCGTACAGCCTGCCGTCGCCGTGCCGCAGGCCCGGTACGGCCGAGGCGAGTGCCTCCACCAGGGTGCGGTCCGGCAGTCCGAGCGCCTGGCGGGCCGACTCCAAGGGCATGCCCGGCTCCAACGGGTGACCTACGGCGTGCTCCTCGACCGCCTCCCGCAGCCGCTCACGCAGCGCCGCCCAGTGCTCCGGGTCCGCCAGCCAGTCGCCCGCCACCGGGTCGCCCGGTGCCGGGACCCCCATGGCGAGCAGTTCCGCGCGCCGGACCAGTCCACGGCGGCGCAGTCCCGCAGCCCCGTCCCCGACCCCGGCGGCGGACCGGAGTTCGGCGGCCCGCGCCGCCGCAGCGCCACGGCGGGTCAGCCGGGGCGGACGGACGTCGAGGACGGTGAGCCCCGCGGGGATGCGGTGCCGCCCCGGGTCGCGCAACAGGGCCGTGTCGGCGACCCGCAGGGGCAGCGCCGTCGCCAGCCGCAGGCGCGCACTGTCGTCGCCGAGCGGACGGACCGTCACCGGCACGGCGGCCGAGCCGGCGTGCAGCATGAGTTCGCGGGGCAGGTCGCCGGAGGGGTCGCCGCGCAGCCGCACGTCGACGAGGTCGGTGGTCAGCCAGCGGTCCGGGGTGAGGAGCGCGTCCCCGCGCCGCAGGTCGCCCGCCGCGGGCCCGGTGACGTTGACCGCCACCCGGGCGACCGCGCCCACCTCCTGCGTCGGCTCCTTCAGGGACTCCAGGCCCCGCACGCGCAACGGCCGTCCGTCACGGGCGAGGTGGAGGTGGTCGCCGACCCGGACGGTGCCCGCCGCGAGCGTGCCGGTGACGACCGTGCCCCGGCCCCGCACGGTGAACGCGCGGTCGACCCACAGCCGTACGTCCGCCGCCGGATCGGGGGCGGGCAGCCCGCCCGCCAGCCGGACCAGGGCCGCCCGCAGTGCGTCGAGCCCCGCGCCGGTGACGGGGCTGACGGCCACGCACTCCACGTCGCCGAGCGAGGACTCCGCGATGCGGGCCCCGGCCTCCTTGCGTGCCGCGTCGGGGTCGGCGAGGTCGCAGCGGGAGACGGCCAGGACGCCGTGCCGCACGCCGAGGGCGTCCAGGACGGCGAGGTGCTCCTCGGACTGCGGCTGCCAGCCCTGGTCGGCGGCGACCACGAAGAGCACCGCGGGAACCGGGCCGACACCGGCCAGCATGTTGCCCACCAGGCGCTCGTGGCCGGGCACGTCCACGAAGGCCACGTCCCCCGCGCCGGGGAGCCGCGTCCACACGAACCCGAGGTCCAGCGTCATGCCGCGCCGGCGCTCCTCCGCCCAGCGGTCGGGTTCCATCTCGGTCAGGGCCCGCAGCAGCGCGGACTTGCCGTGGTCGACGTGGCCCGCGGTGGCGATGACGTGCACGTCAGCCCTCCGTTCCCGGCAGGATGCCGGCCCGGCGCACGGCCACCGCCAGCTCCTCGTCCGCCTCCTCCGGCACCGCCCGCAGATCGAGCAGGCACCGGCCCTCCTCCACGCGGGCCAGTACGGCGGGATCGGCCCGCCGCAGCAGGACCGCGTACGCGGCGGGCAACGACACGGCGGCGCTGGGCAGGGTGACGCCGGGGGCACCGCCCCCGCCGACGACCGCCAGCGAGTCGCACGCGTGGCTGTCGAACCCGTCGGCACGCAGCCCGGCGGCCAGGCGTCCGGCCCGGTCCCGCAGCCGTGCGGGGTCGGCGTGCAGCGCCGTCCGGGTCGGGGTGGCAGGGCCGCGGACGGTCGCCTCCAGGGCCGCCAGGGTCAGCTTGTCCACGCGCAGCGCACGGGCCAGCGGGTGGCGGGCGAGCCTGCGCACCAGGTCGGCGCGGCCCAGCACGAGGCCGCACTGCGGTCCGCCCAGCAGCTTGTCGCCGCTGGCGGTGACCAGGGAGGCCCCCGCGCGCAGCCAGCTCGTCGCGTCGGGTTCGTCCGGCAGCACCGGGTCGGGGACCAGCAGCCCGGAACCGATGTCGGCCACCACGGGCACGCCGAGCCGCGCCAGTTCCGCGACGGGCACGTCCCGGGTGAAGCCGGTGATGCGGAAGTTGGACGGGTGCACCTTGAGGACGAACCCGGTGTCCGGCCCCACGGCCGCCGCGTAGTCCTCCGGCGCGGACCGATTGGTCGTCCCCACCTCGCGCAGCCGGGCGCCCGTGGAGACCAGCAGGTCGGGCAGCCGGAAGCCGTCCCCGATCTCCACCAGCTCACCGCGGCTGACGACGATCTCCCGGCCCTGTGCGAGCGCCGTGGCCGCCAGCACCAGCGCCGCGGCGCCGTTGTTGACCACATGGGCCGCCTCGGCGGCGGGCACCTGCCGCAGCAGCGCCTCCAGCGCCGAACGCCCCCTGCGGGAGCGCGCGCCGGTGGCGAGATCCAGCTCCACGTCCGTCGTCCCGGAGGCGGCCAGCACCGCGTCGCGGGCCGCCCCCGACAGCGGGGCACGACCGAGGTTCGTGTGCAGCAAGACGCCGGTGGCGTTGAGCACCGGACGCAGCCCGGCGGCGGTCGCCGGGAGCGCCGCGACGGCCCGCTCGGCGAGTTCGTCGACGGGGACCTCTCCGGACCGCGCCCGCTCCTGTACCCCGGCCACCACCTCCTTGACCACGGTCCGCCCGAGCCGCTCCGCGGCCGCGGCGAGCCGGGGGTCGGCGAGCAGCGTGTCCGTGCGGGGCACCCGGCGGCGGGCGTCGGCGGGCGGGGAGGGAGCGGTGGAGGTCCGGTCGCGGTCCATCAGCAGCACCTTCGCTCTGGCCTGGCTGCGGCCAAGGGTACGGCGGCGGTGGCCGCGGGGCGCTCCCGCCACACCGGCGCGCAGCCCGGTGCCGCGGGATGCTGTGGTCCGGGGCTTGCGGTTGCCGCAGGGGCAACCTCTACCGTCCTGACCAGGGCCGGAGGGACCGGCCCGAGGAAGCGGTCGTGAGGGAGCGGCGATGGAGTGGCCGATCGCGGAGGTCGCCCGGATGTCCGGCGTCACCGCCCGGACCCTGCGGCACTACGACGAGACGGGTCTGCTGCCGCCTGCCAGGACCGGCGCCGGCGGTCACCGCTACTACGGGCAGGCGCAGCTCCTGCGGCTGCAGCAGATCCTCGTCCTGCGGACGCTGGGGCTCGGCCTGCCCGAGATCGGCCGGGTCCTCGCCCGGCAGGTCGACGAGGTGGACGCGTTGCGCGGGCACCACCGGCGGCTGCTCGCCGAACGGGACCGGCTCGACGCACTCGCCCGCACCGTCTCCCGCACGATCGCCGGACTGGAGAAATCCAGGAAGGACGGCACACCCATGGACGCCATCAACCGCCCCGACAACCTCTTCGAAGGCGTGCGGCCGGACCAGTACGGCGAGAGCCTGCGCGACTTCCCCGAGCACGCCGAAGCGGTCGCCCGCAGGACCGCCGGCATGAGCGAGGCCGAGATCGACGCCGGGCACCGCGAGCGCACCGCACAGATGATCCGGCTGGCCAAGCTGATGGCCGCCGGCGTCCCGGCCGACGGGGCACCCGCCCAGGCCGAGGCCGATGTCCAGTACCGCGCGCTCACCGCCATGCGCCCCGTCACCGCCGACGAGTACCGGGCGATCGGGCGCGCCTGCGTCGACGACGAGCGGTGGCGCACCGCGTACGAGGCGATCGCGCCGGGCCTCGCGGCCTACCAGCGCGACGTCAACCTGGCCTACGCCGACTCCCGGCTGGGCTGAGCACCCGGGTCTCGGTGGGGCCGTGGCCGGCCGCCGGTATGTGCCGGAAGCCGTTCACGCCCGGGCACCGGCGGGCCGGACCGGCCCGTGGCGGCCTCGTTCGACCATGGCGCCGCCCACCGGGCGCAGCACCCTCCGCGCACCCCCTGGCGCCAAGGGCCGCCGGGGCGTGGCTGCGTCGTGGCAAGGGTCAGTGCGGTGAGCGCGTCGCCCGGCGCGACGCACTCGGACGCCTCGCGCAGGCCGCCTCCGTCATGGGCCCGCCCACGGCGGCTCACACACGGCTGCGCCCGGCGAGGTCGGCCCGGTCATCGCAGCGTCACGCCCCGGCGCAGCGGTCGTCGTCCTCGGCGCGTGCCTCGCGCTGGGGTTTCACCACGTAGGCGGGGTCTTTCGCGGAGGTGACGCCCGCTTCGAAGGTGCCGAAGCGCTGCAGGGCGCTGCCCGCCATCAGGGCCAGTCCGCCTACGGCGGCGCGGACGCGGCTGCGCCGGGCGGGGTCGGCGCGGTCGTCGCACCGCCGGGGTGAGGGCCCGTGACGGGAGGGTGCCCGGGGGTCACGTCCCGGCGCAGCGGTCGTCGTCCTCGGCGTGGGCCTGGAGGCGTTCGCGCTGGGGTTTCACCACGTAGGCGGGGTCCTTGGTGGAGGTGACGCCCGCTTCGAAGGTGCCGAAGCGCTGCAGGACGCTGCCCGCCATCAGGGCCAGTCCGCCCACGGCGGCGCGGACGCGGCTGCGCCGGGCGAGGGTCAGCGCGGTGAGCGCACCGCCCAGGGTGAGGGCCCGCGAAGGGCGGATGCCCGGGGGTCACGTCCCGGCGGGACCGTCGTTTCCCTCGGCGCGTGCCTGGAGGCGTTCGCGCTGGGGTTTCACCACGTAGGCGGGGTCCTTCGTGGAGGTGACGCCCGCTTCGAAGGTGCCGAAGCGCTGCAGGGCGCTGCCCGCCATCAGGGCCAGTCCGCCCACGGCGGCGCAGACGCGGCTGCGCCGGGCGAGGGTCAGCGCGGTGAGCGCACCGCCCAGGGTGAGGTACTCGGACGCCTTGCGCAGGCGGTGCGGCCGGCCGGTGGTGTAGGCCTCCGTCACCAGGCCCGGGCGCCGGTCGATCAGGCGGGAGGCGACGACCTCGGCCGCCGCGCCGACCGCGCCGAGCCGCCGCGCGGGGCCCGCCTCGGCCACGGGGGCCAGGAGCATGCCCAGGCCCGCGCCGCTCGCCGCCGCCGAGCCGGTGAAGACGAACGGCAGCTCGCCACGGGCGTCGTGCCATGCCGGTACGGCCGTCTGCGACAGGAGCACGGCCGTGTACGAGGCGACGCCCGGCGCGAGCAGGGCCGCCGACAGTCCGGCCGGGCGGGCGGCCGCCCGGAGCAGCTTCCCGGGCAGCGTGGCGCGCACTCCCGCGGGCAGCACCTCGGCCGCGGCGGCCAGGGCGCTGCCCGGCCCGTACGCGACGAGGATCCAGGTGCCCACCGACATGGGCGAACTCGGCTTGGCGACCCGCAGCATGTGATGGAAGCGCTCCGGCCGCCCGAGGTCCGCGACGAGCAGGTACATGCTCGCGAGCAGGGCGCCGAAGCCGCCGACCCGGCCCGCCCGGGCCAGCCCGGGACGCCGCGTCAGGTCCGCGCCCGCCGCGAGCAGCGCGGCGCCGGCCGACAGCCCGCCGGTGAACAGGTAGGCGGGGATCTTCCACTCCCACACCGGCGGCTTGAGCACCGGACGCCCGTAGTACGAGCGGAACGTGGCCCGCGGCACCATGGGGCGCTCGCGGCTCCCGTCGTCGTCGCGGCCGCCCCGGCCGTGCCGCACGGCCCGGTCGCCGCTCACCGCCGCCTCCCGCCGAGGAACACCGCGGCCGAGGCGGCGAGCAGCGCCGACGCCGCCACGCCCGCGTGCTTCCACATCGACGCCAGGTCGCGGGTCGGCACGACCGGGTCCGGCGGGAGCCCGTACACCTCCGGGTCGTCGAGCAGCAGGAAGAACGCGCCGTCCCCGCCGACCCCGTCGTCGGGGTCGCGTCCGTACAGCTGGGCCTCGGGCACCCCCGCTTCGTGCAGCGTCTCCAGGCGCCGGTCGGCGCGTTCGCGCAGCTCGTCAAGGGGGCCGTACTGGATGGAGTCGGTGGGGCAGGCCTTGGCGCACGCCGGTTCCATGCCGTCGCGGAGCCGGTCGTAGCACATGGTGCACTTCCAGGCCCGGCCGTCGTCGGGCCGCCGGTCGATGACGCCGTACGGGCAGCCGGACACGCAGTAGCCGCAGCCGTTGCAGATGTCGGGCTGGACGACGACCGTGCCGAACTCGGTGCGGAACAGCGCGCCGGTGGGGCACACGTCCAGGCAGCCGGCGTGCGTGCAGTGCTTGCACACGTCCGAGGACATCAGCCAGCGGAACTCGCTGCGGGCCTCCGCGCCCGTCCCGGCGCCCGGCAGGTCGAAGGAGGGGAAGCCCAGGTCAACCGGGGCGGTTCCCAGGTCGCCGCCACCGCGCTTCGCAACCTCCAGGGCGTCGGCCACCACCTCCTCCGTCGCCTCCGTCGCGGACGGGCCCACGGGCAGCCCCGCCAGCCCCGCGTCCTGGCGGCCGAGCGGGCGCTGCTGCTCGATGAAGGCGACGTGCCGCCACGAACTCGCGCCGAGCATGCCGGTGTTGTCGAACGACATGCCCAGCAGGTCGATGCCGTCCTCGGGAATGGCGTTCCACTCCTTGCAGGCCACCTCGCACGCCTTGCAGCCGATGCACACGGAGGTGTCGGTGAAGAAGCCCATGCGCGGCGGGTGGTCGCGGTGGCCGGCGTCCTCGGCGGGGTCCGCGAGCGGCCCGTAGAAGCTGTTGTCCTGCGTCATGACGGCTCCTCCGGCGGGTCCGGTTCGAGGTGCGCCCGCTCGGCGCGGCCGCCGGCCGTCGCTATGCGGGTACCGGTCTCCGGCGTGATCCCGGCGCGGCGGCGGTAGTCCTCGACGTACGTGAGCAGTTCGGGCCCCCGCGGGCGCCGCCCGGGCCGGACGTCGCAGGTCAGCACCTTGCTCTCCTGGATGAACACGTTCGGGTCGGCCACCACGCCGATCAGGTCGTTGACCACGTCGCCCTTGGTGAGCCCGGTCTGGCCCCAGTGGTAGGGCATCCAGACCTGGTGGACGACCCGTCCGTCGACGCGCAGCGGCGCCATCCGGTCGGTCACCATCACGCGCGCGTCGACCGCGGTCCTGCTGGTGACCACATGGGCCCAGTCCAGGTGGCGCAGCCCGCGCTCGGCCGCCAGCTCCGGCGAGACCTCCACGAACAACTCCGGCTGGAGCTCCGCCAGGTAGGGCAGCTGCCGGCTCATCGCGCCCGCCGTGTGGTGCTCGGTCAGCCGTGCCGCGGTGAACACGTACGGGAACACCTCGGAATGCGCCTCGGGCGGCGCCGGGTTGGACGGGTTGTCGGGGCGACCGTAGACCTTGCGCACCGGGTTGCCCTGCTGGCCGTAGAGCAGGTTGCGCATCGGCGACTCGTGCGGCTCGTAGTGCGTGGGCAGCGGGCCGTCCGCGAGCCCGGCCGGGGCGAACAGCCAGCCCTTCCCGTCGCGCATCATGATGAACGGGTCGTCGCCGTCGAGCGCCTCGACGCCCGACGCGCCCTCCGGTGCCCGGTAGTCCGGCGGCTTGTTCTTCTCGAAGTCCGGGGTGTCGTGGCCGGTCCACTCACCCGCCTCCGCGTCCCACCAGACCAGCTTCTTCCGCTCGCTCCAGGGCCGCCCCTGCGGGTCGGCGGAGGCGCGGTTGTACAGCACCCTGCGGTTGAGGGGCCATGTCCAGCCCCATTCGGCGTCGTACGGGCCCGTCTCGAAGCGCGAGGTCCGGCGCCGGGACTGGTTGGTCTCGTTCGCGTAGACGCCGCTGTAGATCCAGCAGCCGCAGGCGGTGGTGCCGTCGGCCTTCAGGTCGGGGTAGCCGTCGACCGTCCGGCCGGTGCGCAGGTCGATGCCGTTGATGTGGCGCAGCACGTCCGCCGGGGACGGCTCGTCGCCCTCCGTCTCGTAGTCCCAGGCCAGGTCCAGCAGGGGGCGGTCGCGTTCGTCGGCCGAGCCGGCCAGCTTCTCCTTCAGCAGCACGCCCAGTTGGTGGAAGAACCACAGCTCCGACCGCTGGTCCCCGGACGGTTCGACGGCCTGGTCGCGCCACTGGAGCATCCGCTGCGTCTGCGTGAAGGTGCCGGCCTTCTCCACGTGCGAGGCGGCGGGGAAGAAGAACACCTCGGTGCGGCACCGCTCGGTGGCGATCTCCCCGGTCTCGATCTCGGGCGCGTCCTTCCAGAACGTGGCGCTCTCGATCATGGTGAGGTCGCGCACGACCAGCCAGTCGAGGTTCGCCATGCCCAGGCGCTGCAGCCGCCCGTGGGCCGAGCCGACCGCGGGGTTCTGCCCCAGCAGGAAGTAGCCGAAGACCTTCCCGCCGTCGACCATGTCCATCACGGTGCGGTAGGTGCCGTGGTCACCGTTGATCCGGGGCAGGTAGTCGAAGCAGTAGTCGTTCTCGGCGGTCGCGGCGTCGCCCCAGTACTCCTTGAGCAGCGAGACCGTGTAGGCGTCGGCGGCGCCCCAGAACCCCTTCTGCCCCCGGCCGCGGACCCCTTCCAGGTACGTGGCCAGGTCGTCGTGGGTGGTGTCCGGCATCGGCAGGTAGCCCGGCAGCAGGTTGAAGAGCGTGGGCACGTCCGTGGAACCCTGGATGCTGGCGTGGCCGCGCAACGCGAAGATCCCGCCGCCCGGGCGGCCGATGTTGCCCAGCAGCAGCTGGATGATCGACCCGGCCCGGATGTACTGGGCGCCCACCGAGTGCTGGGTCCAGCCGACGCTGTACACCAGCGCGGTGGTGCGCTCCCGGCCGGAGTTCTCCGTCCAGGCCCGGCACACTTGCAGGAACAGCTCCTGCGGCACGCCGCAGATGCGCTCCACCATCTCGGGGGTGTAGCGGGAGAAGTGCCGCTTGAGCACCTGGAACACGCAGCGCGGGTGCTCCAGCGTGGGGTCGGACTCGATCCCTCCCGCGGCCCCCTCGATGAACGGGCCGCCCGCGCCGTGCTGGAACGGGGCGGACGACTCCTTGAGGTGGTGGCCCGGCCGCTCATCCATGGGGGCGCTCGCGTACGTCCAGCTCGACGCGTCGTACGCGGCGGTGTGCGGGTCGTACCCGCTGAACAGCCCGTCCAGGTCCTCGGTGTCCTGGTAGCGCTCGCTCAGCAGGAAGGGCGCGTTGGTGTACGCCTCCACGTACTCCCGGAAGTCGAGGTCGTGCGTGAGGATGTGGTTGATCACGCCGCCGAGGAACGCGATGTCGGTGCCGGCCCGGATGGTGACGTGCTGGTCCGCGTGCGCGCTCGTCCGCGTGAACCGCGGGTCGATGTGGATGACCCTGGCACCGCGCGCCTTGGCCTCGATGACCCACTGGAACCCGACCGGATGGGCCTCGGCCATGTTGGATCCCATGATGACGATGCAGTCGGAGTTGACCAGGTCCTGCTGGTAGTCGGTGGCGCCGCCACGTCCGAACGAGGCTCCCAGACCGGGAACCGTGGCGGAGTGTCAAATGCGGGCCTGGTTCTCGATCTGCAGGGCGCCCAGGGCGGTGAACAACTTCTTGATGAGGTAGTTCTCCTCGTTGTCCAGCGTCGCCCCGCCGAGACTGGCCAGGCCCATGGTGCGGCGCAGCGTCCTGCCGTCCGCGTCCGTGTCCTGCCAGCCCTTGCGCCGTGCGTCGAGCACCCGGTCGGCCACCATGTCCATGGCGGTGTCCAGGTCCAGCTCCTGCCAGGCGGTGCCGTACGGCGGGCGGTAGAGCACCCGCTGCTCCCGCTGGGGCCCGGTGACCAGCTGCTTGCTGGCCGAGCCCTTCGGGCACAGCCGGCCGCGGGAGATCGGGCTGTGGGGGTCGCCCTCGATCTGCACGACCTTCTCGTCCTTGACGTACACCCGCTGCGCGCAGCCCACGGCGCAGTAGGGGCACACCGAGCCGGCCACCCGGTCGGCGCTCTCCGTGCGGGCCCCGAGTGTGGCCGACCGGGCCGACTGCGCGGCCTTTCCCCGGCCCAGCGGGTCCGTCCCGGTGAGCTGCCGGTACACCGGCCATGCCTCGATCCACCGTTTCACGCCCATCCGCGTGCTCCTTCGTGCGGGGGTCGTGCCCTTCGTCCGCCTTTTCGACGCTACCGCTCGGGGGGCCGCCCGCAAGTCCGTGGCGGCTCCCGGATCAGGCGAGGGCGCCGACGGCCGCGGCGAGCAGCCCGGAGGCACGGTCGACGTCGTCCGCGGTGGTCCAGCGCCCCACCGACAGGCGTACGGCGGCCTGGGCGCGGGCCTCGTCCAGGCCCATCGCGCGCAGCACCGGGGACGCCGTACGACTGCCGCTGTGGCAGGCCGAACCGGTGGAGGCCGCGAGCCGGGGCACCGAGGCGAGCAGTTCGTGGGCCGGGACGCCGTCGATGCTGACGTTCAGCGTGGTGGGCAGGCGGTGGCGGACGGACCCGTTGAGGTGGACCCGGCCGGGCAGCGCCCGCGTCAGGCCCTGGTGCAGGCGGTCGCGCAACGCCTCGGCACGCTCGGCCCCGCCGTCGGCGAGTTCGGCGGCCGCCAGCTCGGCGGCGGCCCCCAGCGCCACCGCGAGGGCGACGTTCTCGGTGCCGGCCCGCAGCCCGCCCTCCTGCCCGCCCCCGTACACCAGGGGCTCCAGGCGGAGCCCCGGGCGCACGTAGAGGGCGGCCACCCCCTTCGGCGCGTACATCTTGTGCCCCACCACCGTCAGCAGGTCCACCCCCAGCCCGCGCACTTCCAGCGGGACCTTCCCGGCGGCCTGGGCGGCGTCGCAGTGGAACAGCGCGCCCCGGGCGCGGGCGAGCCGGGCGAGTTCCGCGACGGGCTGCAGGGTGCCGGTCTCGTTGTTGGCGGCCATGACGGAGACCAGCACGGTGCGCCCGGTGAGGGCCGCGGCCAGCGCGGCCGGGTCGACCCGGCCCTCCCGGTCCACCGGCAGGTACGTCACCCGCACCCCGTGCAGCCGCTGCAGCGCGCGGCAGGTCTCCAGCACCGCCGGGTGCTCGGTGACCTGGGTGATCACGTGCGGACGGTCGGTACCCGCGGCGAGCACCGCGCCGCGCAGGGCGAGGTTGTCCGCCTCGGACCCCGACCCGGTGAACACGATCCCCTCCGCGGTCGCCCCGATCAGCGCCGCGACCTGGCGGCGCGCCCGCGCCAGCGCCGCGGCCGGCTCCGCGGCCCAGGCGTGCCCGCTGGAGGGGTTGCCGAACCCGGTGGTGAGGCAGGGCCCCATCGCCTCCACCACCCTCGGGTCGACGGGGGTGGTGGCGTTGTGGTCCAGGTAGACGCGGTCCCCGCCGAGGCCGGGATGCGGCGGCACCTTCATGGGCGAGGGTCCTTCCGGAGGGGGTGCGGTCAGCCGATCGCCGGCTGACCGCCGTACGCGTCCAGGACGGCGCCGGTGACGTACCCTGCGCGGTCCGAGGCCAGGAAGACGATCGCCTCGACGATCTCGTCGACCTCGGCGACCCGGCCCAGGACGGTGTTCCGTGCGACGGCCGCCAGCGCGTCCTCGCCCATCCCGACGGTTCCGGGGGTGCGGACCGGCCCGGAGGCCACGGCGTTCACCCGTACCCCGCGGGCGCCGAACTCGTCGGCCCACACGCGGGTCATGAGCTCCAGCGCCGCCTTGGAGGCCCCGTAGGCGGCGGCCCCACGGGCGGGGACGCTCGCCGCCAGGGTGCTCAGGTTGACGACCGCGCCCCGGCCGCGGGCGGCCATGCCGGGTGCGAGGGCTCCGACGAGCAGCAGGGGCGCGCGGGCGTTGACGGCCATGTGGAGGTCGAACATCCCGGCCGTGGTGCCGGCGGCGCCCGCGAACCGGTAGATGCCCGCGTTGTTGACCAGCACGTCCACCGCGCCCGCCGCCTCGGCGAGGCGCAGCACGTCGCCGGGGTCGGAGAGGTCGGCGGCGACGAACCGGGCGCGCCCGCCCGCGTTCGCCACCTCCGCGACGACCTCCGCACCGCGCTCCCCGTCCCGCCCGTGGACGACGACCTCGGCGCCCAGTGCCGCCAGCCGCAGCGCGACCCCCCGCCCGATCCCTGCTGTGGCGCCCGTGACGAGGGCGGTGGATCCGGAGAACTCCTGGGTCACGGCTGGCTCCTCGGGGCGGCGACATGGGCGGCGGACACACACGCTCCGTGTCCGCGCTGGTTGTCTACCTCACGTACCGTCACCCCCGAAGTCGGCTCGCCGCCGGGACGGCCGTTCGGGACGGCTGCCGCTGCGGCCCGGTGGTCACCGCGCCGTCGTTCAGCCCTCGCCCTCCAGGACGCCCGCGAAGTGCCGGAACCCGGTCCGTTCCCGGTGGATCGCCCACAGGGCGCGCGCCAGCGCGGCCGGATCGTTCCTCGGGTGCCCGGGCGCGATGACCCCGGGAATGATCATCTGCGCGACGTGGATGGCCTCGGCGGCCAGCGTGTCGTGCAGCATCCGCGCGTAGGCGGTCTCGGCCGCGTACGCCACGGAGGTCCCCGCGCGGGACGGCAGCGGCCGCACCGCACTGCCGCCGTTGACGAAGAGGATCGTGCCCCGGCCCAGGAAGCGCATGTCGGGCAGCACCGCGTGGACGGCCGTGACCACGCCGTACAGGGAGAACTCCAGCGGTCCCGCGAAGTCGGCGGGCGTGCTGTCCAGGAGGGGCTTCATGAAGTCCCGGTGCGGCGCGGGACTGTACTGCAGTACCTCGATCGGCCCGAGCGCTGCCGCGGCGGCGTCCAGAGCGGCCCCGAGGGCGACCGGGTCGCGGACGTCGGCGGCGAACCCCCGCGCGGTCACGCCGTCCCTGTCCAGGTCGGCCGCCAGGCAGTCCACGCGGTCCTGGTCGCGGGAGACGAGCGCGACGTCGAAGCCGTCGCAGCCGAACTGGCGCGCCGCGGCGGCGCCCAGACCCTGCCCCGCCCCGACGATGACCATGGTCGTCATGTCAGCGCGGCACGAGCTTGAGCGTCGCGGCGCGCGCGGTCCCGGCCACCATGGGCTCCACGTACTCCGCGCTGTAGTGGCCGTACTTGCCGCGGTAGGCGGCGTCGAGGCGTTCGTTGACGTCCGGGTCGTCGACCTCGACGAAGGTGACGTCCCGCTCGACGCCGCCGGCGCTGATCCGGCCCTCGTGCCGCGTCTGCGCGGCGCGGAACCAGGTGCCGCCGCGCCCGCGGTAGGCCCGTACGTACAGGTCGGCGCCGTCGCGGACCACCCAGATGGTGGTCGGCGGGTCCAGCGTGCCGGGGTCGCGCCGCGGCGCGATGGCGAGCTCGTCGGCGTGCTCGATGCGGTCCAGTTCGTCCTTCGTCCACGTCGTCATCGGCGCGACTCCTCGGCGGTGGCGGGAACCAGGTCCGTGCGTCCTGCTGCAATGATCGACAATTTCGGCCCCCGGCTGTAGCCGCGTGGGGCCAGACGGGTACCTGACCGGGCGGTTCACTCCACGGGATGGTCTGCGGTGGCTGCAGTGGCGATTGCCGGGGAGCGTGTAGGGATCGCCAGCGGGAGATACCGGGAGGGTGCGTGGGGAGGGCCGACGAGGAGATCTTCGGTGGCCCGGCCGAGGTGGGCTGGTACGTGCGGCTGCTCCCGGTCGTGGTGCTCGTCGGCGGTCTCGTCGTGGACTTCCTCACCCCGACGCAGTACACGAGCGCGTCGTTCTACTCCGTCGCCCCGGTGCTCGCGGCCCCGCTGCTGTCGATGCAGGGCACGATGGTGGTCGGTCTGGCGGCGATCGTCGCGGACGCGGCGATCCTCGCCCACTTCGGCCGGCTGCGGGGACTGAGCGGGATGAGCGAGCTGCTGACCGTCTCGCTGGTCGCCGTGGTCGCGGTGTTCATCAACCGGCTGCTGGAGGCGCGCGAGGACCGGCTGCGCTCCGCCCGCTCGATCACCGCGGCCGTCCAGCGGGCGGTGCTCCCCGAACCGCCCGCGCGGGTCCGGGACCTGCGGATCGCGGCCCGTTACGAGGCGGCGGAGGCCGAGGCGGAGATCGGCGGGGACCTGTACGCCGTCCAGGACACGTCGTACGGGCTGCGCTGCATCGTCGGGGACGTACGGGGCAAGGGTCTGGACGCCGTGGAGGCGGCGACGCTGGTGCTCGGCAGCTTCCGGATGGCGGCCGACGAGCAGGCGACCCTGGCGGACGTGGCGGGGCACATGCTGCGGGCCCTGTGGCGGGAGTTGAGCCGGCGCGAGGAGGGCGAGCAACTGGAGTGGTTCGCCACCGCGGTCCTGGTGGAGTTCCCGCACGGCGGCGACCACGTCCGGTTGGTGAACCTCGGTCACCCGGCACCGCTGCTCCTGCGGCGCGGCAAGGTGCGTGCCGCCGAGCCCTCGCGGTACGGGCTGCTGCTGGTGGAGGGCCTGGGGAAAGGAGAGGCCGTGGTGGACACGGTGCCGTTCCCGCCGGGTTCGACCTTGCTGCTGTGCACGGACGGCGTCACCGATGCCCGCGATGCCAAGGGGCGTTTCTACGACCCGCAGGCGCGGCTGGCCGGGGTGGAGCGCGGCGGGCCGGCCGAGTTGCTGGAGGCGCTGCTCGACGACGTGCACCGGCACGCGGGCGGTCCGACCGACGACGACATGGCGCTCCTCGCGGTGACGCGCGACAGCTGAGGCGGCGCCCGCCCGGTTCTCGCGCGGTCCCTTCCCCACCGGGCGAGTCGCCGACCGCCTCGGCCCCGCCCGTGCGGCGGCCGTGTGGTTCGCCGTGACCGCCGTCCCCACCTGCCTGCCGGGCGTCCGCATGCCGTCGGCGGTCACCTTCGTCGTGGCCGGCGGCTCCACGACGGAGAACCACGCCGCAGTCCTCGGCCGGCCCGCCGGACAGGCCGCTTCGCCACCGTCACGATCGGCCTCACCGGCCTGCGTCCCACCTCCCGGAACCCCACCGACCAGCCGCTGGTCACCACCGGCTGACCGCGCGGGCACGGCGCCGCGGGACGCCTCCCGGCGCGGTCCCGCGGCGCCGCGGCCCGGCCCCGTGAAATGCGGTGGAGCCGGACGGAGCCCGCTGCTTAAGGTCGGCGGATGAGCACACGCACCTTCCGCGTCACCGTCCGCGGCGCCTTCGACGGACTCACCACCGAGCAGCGCGCCGGACTCCTCGCCCGCGCACCGGAACACGACGTCCTGCGCGCCGCCTTCACCCCCGAGGGCCACCTCAGCTACGACATCGCGGCACGCCCCGCCTTCACCTTCCGCTTCGTCGACTCCGGCGAGGCGGAGGAGGACATCCTCGACGCGACCGAACGCGCGGAGGAGGCGGCCAGGGCCTGGCTGGACGAGCGCGGCTACGGCTACAAGAACCTCAGGTCCCAGGCCGAGGACCTCTCCCAGGCGCCGCTGGGCAAGCGGCAGCGCCGCGCCGCCGCACAAGGGCACGCCTGACGTCCCGCCCCCGCCCCCGCCCCCGCCCCCGCCCCCGGCGCTGTCAACCAGAGTTGACAGTGCCGCGTCTGTCAACGTAAATTGACAGACATGACCGAGGCAACCGATCTCGCCGAGCGGGCGGGCGACCGCGACCCGAGGGTCGGGCTGCGGGCCGTCGCCGCGCTGCGGCGGCTGCTGGAGCAGCTGGAGACCGTACAAGTCAGGAGCGCGCGGGCGCAGGGGTGGTCGTGGCAGGAGATCGCCCACGAACTCGGCGTCAGCAGGCAGGCCGTGCACAAGAAGTACGGGAGGCATTGAGGATGTTCGAGAAGTTCACCAAGAGCGCGCGCGAGGTCGTCGAGGGCGCGGTCGGGCACGCCGAACGGGCGGGCGACCCGACGATCGGCGAGGAGCACCTGCTGCTGTCGCTGCTCGACCTGGAGGGCACCCGGGCCTCCGCCGCCCTGGCCGCGCTCGGCGTCGACCGGCGCCGCGAGGCCCTGGAGGAGGCGCTGGGGGAGACCCGGCGCCGCGGCGGGGTCTCACGGGCCGACGCCGACGCGCTCGCCGGGCTCGGCATCGACATCGCCGCGATCGTCGCCCGCGTGGAGGACGCCCATGGCACCGGCGCGCTCGCCGCCCGCCGTGGGCCCCGGCGGTGGCGGCCCGCGGGACGACGACCCTTCACCCGCGGGGCCAAGGGCGTCCTGGAGCGCTCCCTGCGCGCCGCCGTCGCCCGGGGCGACCGTCACATCGGCGACGAGCACGTCCTGCTCGCCCTCACCATCGGCCCCGGCGTGGTCGCGGACGTCCTCGCCGAGCACGGGGCGTCGTGGGCCGACGTCGAGCGTGTGCTGGCGGCGGACGGCCAGGGCCGGGCCGAGGCGAACTGAACGCCCGCTCCCGGCGGGCAAATCGGTTGAGCGGCCGACGGCGACCGTGCTAACCCTTTCGGGTTCCACGACGTCGATCATGCCGACCCGAAGGAGGGCCGCCCCCATGGTGCCCGGACGACTGGTGAAGTTGCGCCCGATGGAGCCCACGGACGCCGAGGCGCTGTGGCGCTGGAACCACGACCCCGAGGTCATGCGCTGGATGGACGACGACTACGCCCAGCCCCTCGCACAGGTGAGGAAGCGCATGGAGGAGCGGCCCCGCAACGCCTACGGCGACGTGCTCTACGGGATCGAGGTGCCGCAGGACGGCCGGCTGATCGGCCTGGTGCGGCTGCGCGACGCCGAACCCGAGACCGGATGCGCCGAACTCGACATCTACCTCGGCGAGAAGGAGTACTGGGGTCGCGGCTACGCCACCGACGCCATGCGCACGATGTGCCGCTACGGCTTCGAGAAGATGCGCCTGCACAAGATCTCGCTCACCGTCGTGACCGAGAACGAGGCGGCGCACCACGTCTACCGGAAGGTCGGCTTCGTCGAGGAGGGCCGCCTGCGCCAGGTCTTCCGGCGCGACGGCCGGTGGTACGACATGTTCACCATGGGCCTCCTGGAGGGCGAACTCCTCGACGGAGCCGCGGGCCCGGCACGGTGGGACGCCCCGGCACTCTGATCGCGCACGGCGTGCGCTTGACGTAGCCTGGGGCGTCCATCAGCAGTGATCCGCAGACGGCACAGGGGGCCGGCGTGACGACAGCAGCATGTCCCGATCTCGAGCAGGCCCCGGCCGACGTCGCGGCCGCGCCGCCCGTCGACGGCTGCGCGGAGTGCCTGGCCGCAGGACACCACGACTGGGTCCACCTGCGGCTGTGCCTCACCTGCGGCCACATCGGATGCTGCGACAGCTCGCCGGGCCGGCACGCCACCGGGCACCACGAGGCCACCGGCCACCCGGTGATCCGCTCGTACCAGCCGGGCGAGAGCTGGCGCTGGTGCTTCGTCCACGAGTCCATGGGCTGAGGACCGGGCCCACGGCTACTCGCGCTGCAATGCCGCCTCCTCCAGGTCCAGTTCGCGCATGACGTGACGCAGCACCTCGTCGTCGATGAGGCGTTCGTCGCGGAAGCGCACGAACTCCTGCCGTTCGGCGTCCAGCATCGCGCGGCGCAGCCGCCGGTAGGCCACGCTCGGAGGCTCGGCGCCCCCGCCGGTCGGGCCGCCCAGCCGTTCCCAGGCGGCGTTGCGGCGGGCCTCCGCGGTCTGCCGCAGGGTCTCCAGCACGGCCTGGTGGGAGCGCTTGTCCCCGGCCAGTTCCTCCAGGCGCGCCAGGGCCGCCCGGGCGGCACTGTGCTGCGCGCTCGCCTCGGCCAGGGCGTCCTCGTACGCCTCCTTGTTGCAGATGCCGAGCCGCCGGATGAGCGGGGGCAGCGTCATCCCGTGCAGCAGCAGCGTGGCGACCGTGACGAAGAAGGTCAGGAACAGGATCTCGTCGCGCCCGGGGAACGGCGCGCCGCTGTCGGTGGTCTCCGGCACCGCGAAGGCCGCGGCCAGCGAGACCACGCCGCGCATGCCCGCCCAGGAGAGCACCACCGGGTACTGCCACACCGGATACGGATCGCGCGCCCGGATCCGCGGGAACACCAGCCGTGGCAGGTAGGTCGCGGGGTAGACCCACACGACGCGCGCCAGGACGGTCACCGCCGTCAGCGCGGCACCGGCCGCGACCAGCCGCCCCACGCCCGTGTCGACCGTGTCGACGATGCCCCGCACCTGGAGGCCGATCAGGGCGAAGACGAGGGCCTCCAGCACCGTGTCCAGGGCGCTCCACACCGCGTACACCTGCAGCCGGGAGGTCGCCTCCGTGTCGGGGGACCGGTGTCCCAGGTACAGGCCGGCCACGACCACGGCCAGCACCCCCGAGGTGTGCGCCTCCTCACCGACGAGGTAGGCGAGGAACGGCACGAGCAGCCCGAGCGCACTGGCCAGGTCCCCGGGCAGGAACCGGTGCCCGATGCGGGCCAGCCAGCCGATCGCCAGACCGATCAGCGAGCCCCCGACGGCCGCCATCAGGAAGACCCCGACGCCCTGCAGCAGGGTGTAGCCGGCGCCGGCCACGGACGCGATGGCCACGCGGTAGGCCGTCAGCGCGGTGGCGTCGTTCACCAGGCTCTCGCCGCCGAGCACGGTCAGCAGCCGGCGCGGAAGCCCCAGCCGGCGTCCGATGGAGGTCGCCGCGACCGCGTCGGGCGGCGACAGCACCGCGCCGAGCACCAGCGCCGAGCCCAGCGGCAGCCCCGGCACCAGCCAGAACGCGGCGTAGCCGATCGCGACCGTGGTGAACAGCACCAGCCCCACGGCCAGCAGCCCGATGGGGCGCAGGTTCTCCCGGAAGCGCAGGTAGGAACTCTCCCGTGCCGAGGAGTACAGCAGCGGGGGCAGGACCAGCACCATCACCAGCTCGGGCTCGATGGCGTACGCGGGGATGCCCGGCACGAAGGACGCGCACAGGCCGACGGCGACCAGCAGCAGCGGCGGAGACACCCCCAGACGCCGGGCGACGGCGGTGACCAGCACCGCACCGACCATGAGCGCGACGAGCGCCAGCCCCTCCACGGACGTCTCCTCCACCCCTGTGGCGGCGCACGCCGCACGTGTGGCTCGACTGTACTGGTGTCGCGGCCGGGTCTCAGTCCTCGGCGGTGGCGGCTCCCGGCACGGCCTCGGGGAGGCCGATGAACATCGTCCGGTGCAGTGCCTGGACGTGGTCCTGGGCGACCGCGGCGGTCGTCGCGCGGTCACCCTGCCGCAGTGCGCGGACCAGGGCCCGGTGCTTGGCGCTGGAGGCGCGCAGAGCGTCGAGCGGGTAGGGCAGGTAGTACCGGTAGAGCTCGCGGACGACGGCGGCGTACGGGACGACGACCGACGGTGTCCCGGTGGCGGAGGCGAGGGCGAGGTGGAACTCCTCGTCATGGCGGTGGAACTCGGCCCAGCTGGTCACCGCGTCCATGAGGTCGACCAGGTGCTCCAGTTCGCGCAGCGCGGAGTCGTCGGCGTGGCCGGCGGCGAGGTGGGCGATGCCGCACTCCAGGACCAGCCGGTGGTCGATCAGCCGGCGCACCGCGTCGGTGTCGGAGCGGTAGCTGCCGACGGCGCTGACCGAGCCCTTCGCCGGTTGCCGGGCGACCAGTGTGCCGCCGTTGCGGCCGCGGCGGCGCTCCAGCAGCCCGTCGTCGCACAGGGCCACCAGGGCCCGGCGCACCGTGATCTCCCCGACGTCCAGCGCAGCGGCGATCTCGCCGGCCTCGGGCAACCGCTCCCCGGGGGCGAGCAGGCCCAGGTCGATGGCCAGGGCTATCCGGGCGCGGACGGTGTCCAGTGCGGACAGACGGCGGATGCCGCCGAGGGCCGGGGTGCTCAGCGGCGGGCCGGCGGCTGCCACATCGAGGGCGCCGGGGGCCTGTTCAGCACCGGGCCGTTCCGCAACGACGCCACCACGCTGGCCGGGATCTCCGGCGGCGCGGCCATCGCGGCGTACTCCTTCCTCGGCTTCGACGCCGTCACCACGCTCACCGAGGAGACCGTCGAGCCCCGCAGGACCATGCCCCGCGCGATCATGCTCACCGCCCTGATCGGCGGCGGCATCTTCATCGCGCTCGCCTACACCACCCAGCTCGCCCACCCCGGCAGCCGGTTCGACGACCCCAGCTCGGCCGCCTTCGAGATCGCCAGGACCATCGGCGGCGACCTCTTCTCCTCCGTCTTCCTCGCCGGACTCGTCGTCGCCCGGTTCGCCTCCGGCGTCGCCGCCCAGGCCAGCACCTCCCGCCTGCTGTACGCCATGGGCCGCAACGACGTGCTGCCGCGCAAGGTCTTCGGCCACCTCCACCCACGCCACCTGACGCCGGCCTTCAACATCCTCCTGACCGGCGTGGTCGGGCTCATCGCCCTCCGCCTGGACGTCGCCACCTCCACCTCCTTCATCAACTTCGGCGCCTTCACCGCCTTCACCTTCGTCAACCTCAGCGTGATCGCGACGTACCTGCGCAAGCGCCGCGCGGGCGAGCACGTGGGCGTGTTCGGCTACGCCGTCGTCCCCGCCATCGGCGCCCTGATCGACCTCTGGCTCCTGTTCCACCTCGACGGCAAGGCCCTCACCCTCGGCGTCATCTGGCTCGCCCTCGGCGTTGCCTACCTCGCCTACCTGACCCGCGGCTTCCGCAGGCCGCCGCCCGAGCTCACCTTCGACGAGCGCGGCGGCGCACCGGAGGCCGGCTGACGTCCCGGCGGTCCCGTTGTCGGTGCCCACTCCTACAGTCGCGGCATGACGACTTGGATGCGCGGATCGTTCGCCGGGCACGAGGTGAATCTCGTCTTCGCCCGCGGCATGACCCTCGACGCGCTGACGCGGCGCCTGCGGGGCGCGCAGCGGGAACCGCTCATGGTCGGTGAGGCGGGCGAATGCGCGTGGGCGGTTCACGACATGCACGACTACGACGCCGATGACTACGACGCAGTGGACTACAACCGCCTGTGCCGTGACGGCGCGGAGGTCGTCGTGTTCGAGACCGAGCCCTGCAGCGCGAAGGCCCATCCGCCGTCCTTCACCTACTTCCGCGACGGCCGTACGGTCCTCTCCCTCTCCTTCGGCAGCCCGCAGCTCCGCAGCGGTGAGAACCCCGACCACCTCTCGCCCGAACTGCTGGCCGCGAACCTCATCGGTCCGGACTCGGCGTGCGCGCGGGAGGCCGACCCCGGTCACGACTGCTTCGACCACCGCGACGAGGACCACGCGCGCCTCGTGCGGGCGATCGCCGGTTTCTTCATCCTCCCCTCGCCGCCCCTGTCCCCGGAGGTCTGCGCCTGATGGCCTGGCTCACCCCGAACACGTTCGTCACCTTTGTGAGGGGCATGACGCTGCCGACGGTCGCCGCCGTCTACGCCGAGGCCGGCCGGCCTGCTCTCGCGAGCGGATCAGGGGCGGGCTGGGTCTGGCTGACCCACGACGCCTACAGTGCCCCGCGCCGGTCGCAAGCCTGGGAACTGGCGCGCGATCTCACCGGCTTCCGGCACGTACATCGTGCGAGC
Organism: Streptomyces sp. NPDC006207; assembly: GCF_040613835.1. Lineage (NCBI taxonomy): Bacteria > Bacillati > Actinomycetota > Actinomycetes > Kitasatosporales > Streptomycetaceae > Streptomyces > Streptomyces sp. NPDC006207. Next base: position 133,645 of record NZ_JBEXSX010000012.1, read on the forward strand.
GACCCGGGAGGTGCGCCGGTGGAAAGCGTCTTCCTGGCCTCCACGCCCCCATGCCGCTGCCCGCACGGGCAGGACTACGTGGTCCCCCATTGCGACGAGCACCCGATCCAGTTCACCCACGCTTCGGGCGGTTTCGAGGGGACCTACTTCAACTTCGGCATGCGACGCGAGTCCCGTCGCGCGGGCGGCTCGGCCGACCTGCTCGTCCGTGAACTCCTGGACGCGGGCATCGTGGGCCGCGACACCCCGCGGTACGACGCGGACGCCGCCTTCAACGCCGACGGTACCCACACCGTGCGCATCATCGCCGACCATTTCGGGCTGCCCTCACCGCCCCTCGCGCTCGCGCCGGCGGGGTGAGACCTGAGCGTGGTGACCCGGATCACCGGGTCAGTGGCCGGTCGTGCGGAGCCGGGCGAGGGTGCGCAGGCCGCGTGCGAGGACCTCGGGATCGTCGTGGGCGGCGCCGTAACGGATGCCCGAGACGGCGTCAAGGGCGGAGTCGACAGCCAGGCGTTCGTGCTCGAGCGGGGTGAGCTCCCGCCCGTAGCCGGTCAGGAAGGCCCCGTGGAGGTCCGGTCGGCCGGACCAGGCGTCGGAGAGCCGTACGAAGTCACGGAGCGCCGGTTGCGGCTCGCTGCGCTCGAAGTCGATCACGGCGAGCCGGCCCGACCACAGCAGGTTGCGCAGTTGGAAGTCGCCGTGCGTGGGCACCAGGTCGAGAGCGGGAAGGGCGGCTGCCCGGGCCGTCAGCGCGCGGACGAACTCCTCGTCACCCGGGGCCAGGTGGGGACGGGCGCCGTCCAGGTGCAGGTCGAGCTTCCCCGTGGCAGGTCCCTTGTCCCCGGAGGCGGGCCGTGGCGGTGCGCTGCCGTGGACGGCGGCGGCGAGCGCGCCGACGCGGACGAACATCGCACGTTCCTCCTCCGGGGGCCGGACGCCGACGTGGAGCGGGCGTCCGGGGACGGCGGTCACGACGATCGCGCGCAGCCGTTCGTCGGCCGCCACCAGGCGTGGCGTGGCGGCTCCCAGGGCCCGCACCCAGGTCCGGTAGGCCGTCACCTCCCGGTGGTGGAAGCGGTCGTTCTGGTGGATCTTGACGTAGCCGACGAGGCCGCCCGCACCGCACACCCGCCACACCCGACTGCTCTCGCGGGGCCAGGACGTGTCCGTCCACCGTTCGATCGGGCCGACGGCGCGTTCCGCGAACCGTCGCACCCGGGCTTCCGGCAGGCCCGGTCCGCAGGTCATGCCCAGCCCGACTCGGTGTAGTGGCGGCCGGCCCGGATGCCTTCGATCGCGGCCCGGGTGTACGGCACGAGGCGTTCGGGGAGGGCGTTCGGGTGCCACCAGCGCCAGGACAGGCACTTGTCGGGCTCGCGGACCACCGGTTCGCCCTGCCAGCGGCGTACGCGGAAGACGAGTTGCAGCCGGGGACGGCCGCCCGGCGCGTCGACGAGGTGCACGGCGTGCGCGAACTCGGCGTCCTCCGGCCTGATCCGCAGGCCCGTCTCCTCGTCCGCCTCGCGGACCAGGCACGCGACGGCGCTCTCCTGCTCGCAGTGCCCGGCGGGGAAGTGCCACTCGCCGCCGGCGAAGGCGGAGTCGGGGTGGCGCAGTCCGAGCAGGACCTGGCCGCCGGCGTTCTCCAGGTACAGGTGCGCGCCGACGACGTGGAGGACGCCCCGCCCGGCCGCCCGGGCTCCGGTGCCCGGCGGCACGGCCAGGCGGGCGTGCCGGCGGACGAGCTCCAGGGTCGCGTGGCCCAACCGCAGCCGCGGCATGACCTCGGGCCGGAACCAGCGCAGCAGGACGCCTTCGGTCAGTCGCAGGGCGTCGGGATCGCCGTTCCAGCGGCCGCTGAAGACCTGGACCGGCAGGAGCGACCCGTCCGGCTCGTGGACGTGCTCCACCGCGAAGGCGCGCAGCGCGGGCAGGTCGAGCCCCGCCTCCTCGCGCAGTTCACGCCGGGCGGTCGCCTCCAGGGACACGTCGCCCGGCTCACGGCCGCCGCCGAGCAGTGACCAGGCGCCGGGGTTGCGGATGTCCGGGCGGTGGTTGCGCAGGTGCAGGAGGTACTCGCCCTGGTCGTTGTGGATGAGCACCGAGGCGTTGCGCGGTTCACCGGCAGCCGGTGCACCGTCGTGGATCGACGTCAAGCGAGCCTCCAAGCGAGCTCCGGGGGTGTGCGGTCACCAAGGTCAACGAGCGGGGACGGCCAACGGGAGGGCAGGTTCCGGCCTTTCTGCGCGCCCCTGTACGGGCCGCCCGCAGGAGCGGGCAGGGATGGCGCCAACTCGCAGCTTCACCAGCTAAGTTGTGTGCAGATCAGTTCGCGTATTCGAGTCCCCAGGGGATGGCCATGACCAGCGGCAGCGACGCTCCCGACGACTACGACTCCGCCGAGCAGCTCCGCCGGCGGATCGACACCACCAAGGCGCACCCGGCGCGCGTCTACGACGTCTTCCTCGGCGGCAGGGACAACTACCCCGTCGACCGTGAGGCGGCCGCGGCCGCGCTGGCCGCAAATCCCCGGGGCTACCTGGACGTGCGGCACAACCGCGACTTCCTGCGCCGCGCGGTGAACCACATCGCGGGGGAGACCGGCACACGCCAGTTCCTCGACATCGGCACCGGCCTGCCCACGCAGGAGAACGTGCACCAGATCGCGCAGCGGATCGCCCCCGACGCGCGGGTCGTGTACGTCGACAACGACCCCGTCGTCCTGGCCCACGCGCGCGCCCTGCTGACCAGCGGCCCCGAGGGACGGACCGACTACATCGACGCGGACCTGCGCGACCCCGCCGCGATCCTGCGCCAGGCGGCCGGCACGCTGGACCTCACCGAGCCCGTCGCGCTCGTGCTCGTCGCCGTCCTGCACTTCGTCGAGGACGACGAGGCGTACGGGATCGTCAAGCACCTCGTCGACGCGCTGCCCTCGGGCAGCCACGTCGTGCTGAGCCACCTCACCTCCGACCTCAACGCGGAGCAGATCGCCAAGGTCGCCAAGACCTACCAGGACCGCGGCTTCTCCTTCGTGCTCCGCGAGCACGCCGAGGTCCTGCGCTTCGTCACGGACAACGGCCTGGAGATCGTCGAGCCCGGACTCGTCCCCGTCCACCACTGGCGCCCTGACGACGTCGACGACACCCTCGCCACCCACGCCGACGCCTCGCCGGAGTTCATCGAGGGCCTCGAGGACATCGACGCGATCCGCTACCGGAGCATCACCGACGTCACGGACGCGGACATCAACGTCTACGCCGTGGTGGCCCGCAAGCCCTGACCCCGCCGTGCCCGGCGCCGCCCCTCCCGGACGGGGGGCGGCGCGGTCGTCAGCCGCGGCGGTAGATCGTGATCGAGTGCCCCACCTCGTCGATCGGCTCGCTGCCGGCGATGAGCTCGGCCAGCGCGCCCTCGGCCTTCGCGACCGAGGAGTCCGACACCACGAGCAGCCCGTGGACCTGGTCCTCGGGGACCTGGCGCGGATCGGCGGCGCGGATGCCGTAGTGGGCGGGGACCCCGCTGCCCTTGTAGACCAGCCAGACCCGCTCGCCGGGGTAGCGGTCGCGGAGCCGGTCCGCGAGGCGGCCCAGGTCCTGGCCCCAGTCGACGTTGGAGTCATGCAGGCGCAGGTGGGTCCGGGACGTGCCGCCGAAGGCCTCGTTGGAGTACTGCAGGTAGTAGGGGAAGGTACGCAGCGAGCTGACGGCGACGAAGGCGACGAGGGCCGCCGCCGCCACGTCCGCCCACCGCCGTCGCAGGGCGGTGACGCAGGCCGCGGCGACGGCCCCGAACATCGGAAGGAAGACCACGTAGCGGACGCCGAAGTCCCGTGAGCCGGTCATGGCGGCGGCCGTCAGCACGGCCGCCGGGACGAGCAGGTACGGGGCGGCGGGGCGCAGCCGGGGGAGGGCGAGCAGCGCGGCGGTGCCGGCGAGCCACAGGGCCAGCATGCCGAGCGGAGTCTTCACCAGCACCGCGGCGGGCAGGTAGTACCAGAGCGCCCCGCGGTAGTGGCGGCCGAAGAGGAAGCCCTCGAAGGTCGAGTCCTCGAAGCCGAACTGGACGGCCATCCCGTCCCGGTACGCCCGCGGGAGCGGGAGCGCGTCCACGGCCCAGCCCCGAAGTCCGTGCAGGGCCGGCAGGGTGTCCGGCGCGGTCCAGCGCAGACGCGGGTCGACGACGAGGTAGGCCGCCCACACCACTGCCACGGCGACGAGCCCGACCCCGCCCGCCGCGATCGCGGCGCGCCGCAGCGACCGGGCGGTGCCGGGCCGCTGCGCGCCCCGCGCACCAACGTGCCACACCGGCAGCGCTGCCAGGAGCAACAGGACCGGCACCGCGGGGAGCGTGCTCATCCGCGTGGCGACCGCCGCGCCCAACGCCGCACCGGCGAGCGGCAGGTACCGCCGGGGACGCTCCCGGGCCCGCCACAGCGCCCACACCGACGTCAGCAGGAAACCGGCCGCCGGGACGTCGAGGGTGGCGAGCGAGCCGTGCGCGATGACGTCCGGCGAGAACGCGTACAGGGCGAGCGCGAGCAGCCCCCCGGCGGGCCCGGTGAGATCGCGCGCGAAGGCGAGCACCACCAGCCCGAACAGCAGGGTCAGCGCGATCACCGGCAGCCGGGCCGCCAGCATCAGGCGCCAGGGATCGTTGCCCGACTCGTAGAGCACGCTGCGGCCGAGCTCCGTCTGGTCGCCCTCGAAGGCCGGGTCGAGGTGGGGGTGGGCGAACGCCAGACCACCGGCGATGAGGAGCTTGCCGAGCGGCGGGTGCTCGGGGTTGAAGCGCAGGCTGTGCTCGCGCAGATACACCGTAGCGGTGCCCACGTACACCGGCTCGTCGATGGTGGGCGTCTGCTGGACGGCCGTGGTGACCATCGCGAACGCCATCTGCGCCAGGAGCACGAGCACGGCCAGGACGTACAGCGGACGCCGGTGGCGCAGACCGGCCGGGAACCTGCGCACCCGGACCGTGGCGAGGGTGGTGGGCGTCGCCGGTTCGGGGGACACCGCGGCGGGCGAGGGCCGTTCCTGCGTCATCGTGCGCTTACCCCGTCGCCTGTACCTGTGGCGCCACCGCTCCGCGCCGGCGCCCTCCCGGTGGGCGCCGCGGGACACACTAGCCCCGCCGTCGTCACGGCGCGTGGGGTTCGGGGTGTTGCGCGGGACGTGTGCCGCACGCCGTACCGTGGGCGCATGGCAGTCCCCGAGCTGATCCGCATCGTCTCGCGTTCCTCCCCGATGGCGCTGGCCCAGGTCGAGCGCGTCCGCGCGGAACTGGCGGCGCTCCACCCCGGCATCCGGACGGAGGTCGTGCCCGTCACCACGTCCGGTGACCGCTGGATGGGCGACCTGGCCCAGCTCGGCGGCAAGGGTGCGTTCACCAAGGAGGTCGACGCCACGCTGCTGGAGGGCCGGGCCGACCTTGCCGTCCACTGCGTGAAGGACGTCCCCGCCGACCGGCCGCTGCCCGCCGGGACGGTCTTCGCCGCCTTCCTCAAGCGGGACGACATCCGCGACGCCCTGGTGCACCCCGGCGGCCTCACCCTCGACCGGCTCCCGCCCGGCACGCGCATCGGCACCTCCTCCGTACGCCGCATCGCGCAGATCATGGCCTCGCATCCGCACCTCACCTGCGTCCCCATGCGGGGCAACGCCAACCGCCGCCTGGACAAGCTCGCGGCGGGCGACGCGGACGCGCTGCTGCTGGCCGTGTCCGGGCTCGAGCGGATCGGCAGGACCGACGTGATCAGCGAGGTGCTCCCGGTCGAGACGATGATCCCGCCGATCGGCGCGGGCGTCCTCGCCCTGCAGTGCCGGGAGGGCGACGCCGGGACGATCGACGTCGTGAGCGACCTCGGCGACCCGGCCGCGCACCGGGAGACCACGGCGGAGCGGATGTTCCTCCACGTCCTGCAGGGCCACTGCAACAGCCCCATCGCCGGCTACGCCCACGCCGAACGCGACGGCCGGCTCTCGCTCCGGGCCCGGGTCTTCTCCCCGGACGGCAAGACCGTCCTCGACGCCCACGAATGGGCAGGACCGCTGGACCCCGCCACCCTCGGGACGTCGGTCGCGGTGGCACTGCTGCGGCAGGGTGCCCGCGAGCTGATCGACAGCATCGGCCACTGACGGGACCCGGGCCGCCGTCGACGCCCGGACCGCGGCGGGGAGACTGGTGGGCGCTGCCCGTCGTCCGTCACCGTCCTGGGAGAGCCGATTGTCCCGCCGCGACCCCCGTGTGCTCGTCTACACCCGCACCACCGACTACCGGCACGAGTCGATCCCCGACGGCGTCAGGGCGCTCACCGAGCTGGGAGCCGGGCACGGCTTCCGGGTGGACGCCACCGAACGGCCCGAGGACTTCGAGGGGGCCGGCCTGCGCGCGTACGACGCCGTGGTGTTCCTCTCCACCAGCGGGGAGGTGCTCAGCGACGCGGGCCGGGCCGCCCTCGCGGCGCACCACGCCGACGGCGCGGGGTTCATGGGCGTGCACGCCGCCGCCTGCACGGAGTACGACTGGCCCTACTACGGGGAGCTGCTGGGCGCGCGCTTCACGGGGCACCCGCCCCTGCAGGCGGGCACGGTCCTCGTCGAGGACGCCGCCCATCCCGCGACCGCGCACCTCGGCGCGGCGTGGAAGGTCACCGACGAGTGGTACGACTTCGACCGCAGTCCCCGCCCCGGGGTGCGGGTCCTGGCCTGCGCCGACGAGTCCTCGTACACGGGGGGCTCGATGGGCGCGGACCATCCGCTGGTGTGGTGCCACGAGTACGGCGGAGGGCCCGTCTTCTACACCGCACTGGGGCACTCCGCGCAGGCCTACCACGACGCGGCCTTCCGGGCCCATCTGCTCGGCGGGCTCCGGTCGGTGCTGCCCGCGGCGACGGACTGAGCGGGAGTCGGCGCACGGCCTCAGAGGCGTCGCAGCACGGCGACCACCTTGCCAAGGATGACCGCCTCCTCGCCGGGGATCGGGTCGTAGGCGGGGTTGTGCGGCATGAGCCAGACCCGGTCGCCCTCGTGCTTGAGCCGCTTGACGGTGGCCTCGCCGTCGATCATCGCGGCCACGATGTCGCCGTGGTCGGCGGCGTCCTGGCTGCGCACCGTGACCCAGTCGCCGTCGCAGATCGCGACGCCCGTCATGGAGTCGCCGACGACCTTGAGGGCGAACAGCTCGCCCGCGCCGACGATCTGCCGGGGGAGTACGAAGACCTCGTCGACCTGCTCCTCGGCGAGGATCGGGGTGCCGGCCGCGATCCGGCCGATCACCGGCACGCGCGCGGACGGGGAGGCGCTGACGGGCACCGCACCCGGCTCGGAGTCGTGCTGCGACGGCCAGGAGCACCGCACGCGGTAGGCGCGGGGCCGGTGCGGATCCTGCTCGAGCACGCCCTTGCGCTGCAGCACCGCCAGCTGGTGGGCGACCGAGGAGGTGCTCGCCAGCCCCACGGCCTCACCGATCTCGCGCATCGACGGCGGGAAACCGCGGCTCTCCACCGAGCCCAGGATCGCCTCGACGATACGGGTCTGACGGTTGGTCAGCCCGTCGGGGCCGGGGTTGTCCGAGCCCTGCGGGCGCCCACGGCGCACTGTCGTCCTGGTGGGCTCCATGCCCCGTCCCTCCCTGTGCGGATCTTGCTGCGATACGTAACGTTACCCTGCTCCACGGCGTTTTTGGAACGCGTGTGCGAAATTCCGTGAAGATCTGTGAGCACGCCGCGCGGAACCGGCCGGGACCACCGGCGGAATCCCGTTGTCACAAACGGAGCCGCTGCCCGGTCAGACTTTGGGGCCCGTGCGCCCGGAAGCCGCGACCGGAATGGGTCCGCAATGGCTCCGGAATTCCCCGACCCGGCCGGAAGGCCCCCCGTGGGCCCGCCACGGCAATTCGCGCGCGGCGCGGGAAATGCCTGCCGTACGGCGACGTCGCTCCTCAACCGCGCTGAATGGGGCCCGGGCGAAGTGCCCCCGGGCCCGGAGGAAATCGCCGTCTGTGTACGCTGGAACGGGCAGTCGGGCGGATCTGACGGTGGAGGAAAACGCGACGATGCAGCCAGGCGACGCGGAACGCGGCGGCTCGCTCGACGAGGCCGCGGAGGTGTTCACGGCCCTGCGCCCCCGATTGTTCGGCATCGCCTACCGGATGCTCGGCAGCGCCGCGGAGGCCGAGGACGTCGTCCAGGACGTCTGGTTGCGGTGGCAGGCCGCCGACCGCGACGCCGTGGAGAATCCGACCGCGTTCCTGACCACCGCGACGACCCGGCTGGCGATCAACGTCACCCAGTCCGCCCGCGTGCGGCGCGAGGGCTATGTCGGGCCCTGGCTCCCGGAACCGGTCGACACGCGCGCCGACCCCGTGCTCGGCGCCGAGCGCGGCGAGGCGGTGGAGTTCGCGGTCCTGCTCCTGCTGGAGCGGCTGACGCCCACCGAGCGGGCGGCGTACGTGCTGCGCGAGGCGTTCGACTACCCGTACCGGGAGATCGCCACCGTGCTGGACCTGAGCGAGGCCAACTCCCGCCAGCTCGTCAGCCGCGCCCGCAAGCACATCGCCGCCGGGCGGCGCGAACAGGTGGGGAGCGCGGAGCACCGCCGGCTCCTCGAGGCGTTCGTGGCGGCGGCCAGGGCGGGCGACCTGGCCGGCCTGGAGAAACTGCTCGCCACGGACGTGGTGAACTACGGCGACGGCGGCGGCGCCGTGCGCAACGCCTCCAAGATCCCCGTGGTCGGCAGCGCCAAGGTGGCGAGGTTCGTCACCGCCTTCGCCCCGCGCTTCTGGCCCGACACCGAGGTGGTGTGGGTCGAGGCGAACGGGCAGACCGCGGCGCTCGTGTCCCAGGCCGGCACGCCGATGGCCCTGCTGGCCATCAGCGCCTCCGAGCAGGGCATCGACCAGCTCATGTGGGTGCTCAACCCGGCCAAGCTGACCGGCTTCAGCTCCTTGGCGGCGGGCCCGGACGCGCCGTCCGCGTAGGACCGGGCCCGGGGCGGCGCCCCGGGCCGCACATGGAGACCGCCTGGCCTCCGGTCAGACGTCGGCCGCTGCCCGGCCCGGGGCGCCGTCGCCCGCCCGCAGCAGCCGGAGGAAGGCCTTGAGACCCGTGATGATCTCCTCGTTGTCCGTGAGCCGGTTGACCGTGGCCTCGAACTCCCGTGCCAGCGCGGTGATCCGGCGGTCGGTGTCCTCGGCCCGCTCGTAGACCGACACGCCCAGCACGTCCACCGTGCGCCGCAGCTCCGCCAGGGCCCGGTACTGCTCCTCGGCCTTCTCCTCCAGGACCTTGATGCCGCTGTCCGTGCGCTCGACGCCCTTCTTGAGCTCCAGCACGTCGTCGCGTGGGTAGGTGACGTCCTTCAGCAGGGTGCCCAGCCGCTGCCGCAGCTGCCCGAACCATGCGCCCGCCGGGCGGAACACCGTGCTGAGCAGGAAGAACCCGGCGATCCAGTACCCCGCGCCGTGACCGGTCGCAAGCGTCACCGCCAGCACCCCGGCCGTCGTCAGCAGGTGCCCCGACAGGGCGGCCCGCAGCATCGTCCGGGCGATCCGCGCGGCCTCGGCGTCCCGCGCCCGGGGGACCACCAGGCCCTTCTCCCGGCTCACGGCGATCTCGGCCAGCACCGCGTGCGCCCGGAAGTAGACGTTCCACGGCACCGTGAGCAGCACCAGCAGCCACAGCAGGCAGAGCACCCCCGCGCCCACGCCCAGGACCACCGGCAGCGGCGCGCCCACCGCGTAGACCAGTGCCAGCGCCCCCGCGGTCACCGCCAACGCCAGCACCGCGCCAAGGAGTCTCCCCATCGCCGTCACCAACCTCCTCCGTCCGAGGGTTCGTTGCCGCCATCGTCCCGCCCGGTCGGCCCGCGGGCATGAGTACGGCTACTCACCCCGCCTGCGCCCAGGTGCTGTGGCGCGGGGGCCGGTGGGACCGAATCGCATGCCTGCCGGAGAAGCGAGCAGCAACCGCGTGAATCCGTCCGCCGGAACGTGATTCCCCTGCCCCACGTGGCATGCGACAGGAAGGTCGTGCTCCCAGGAGGTCAGCGATGGTCCCGGTCCACCACCTCACGGCCGCCGTCGCGGACCGGGAGGTCTTCTACCGCGAGGCGGGCCCCCGCGACGCCCCCGTCGTCGTCCTGCTGCACGGCTTCCCCGCCAGCTCCCACATGTTCCGGCACCTCATCCCGCTGCTCGCGGACCGTTACCGGGTCCTCGCGCCCGACCACATCGGCTTCGGCCGGTCCTCGATGCCGTCCCTGCAGGACTTCCCCTACTCCTTCGACGCCCTCGCCGACGTGACGGCCGCCCTGCTGGAGCACCTCGGCGTCGGACGCCACGCGATGTACGTCCACGGCTACGGGGCGGCGATCGGCTGGCGCCTGGCACTGCGCGCCCCGGCGCGGATCACCGGGATCGTCACGCAGAACGGCAACGCCTACGCGGAGGGCCTCGTCGACTCCTTCTGGTCCGACGTGCGGGCCTACGCCGCCGACCCGTCACCGGGGAACGAGAAGGCCGTGCGCTACGCCCTCACCCCGGACGCCGTCCGCTGGCGGTACCTCAACGGCGTCCCCGACCCGGACCTGGTCAGCCCGGACACCTGGGCCCACGACGTCGCGCTCCTGCAGCGTCCCGGCAACGACGAGATCCAGCTGCGGCTGTTCCGCGACCACCCCCGGGACGTGGCCCTCCACCCGGCGCTGCACGAGTACTTCAGGGCCGGCCAGGTGCCGCTGCTGGCCGTGTGGGGCGCGAACGACGAGGTCTACGCCCCGGCCGGTGCCCGCGCCTTCCTCGGCGACCTGCCCGAGGCCGAGGTGCACCTCCTCGACACCGGGCACTTCGCCCTGGAGAGCCACCTGGACGCCGTCGCCGGGTACGTGCGGGGCTTCCTCGGCCGCGTCGTGCCCTGACCCCCGGGTGGCCCGGGTGGTGCGCTCAGCGGGGCCGGGTGATCGTCCGGTGCGCGACGTACGCGTCGACGCCGGCCGTCCCGTCGAGGCCCGCCGGGGCCCCGTTGACGGTCACCGGGCCGGTGCGCAGCCTGCCGGCGACGGCGCGTCCGGGGTCGGTGGACCACACCCCGCCGGACACCCGGTACTCGCAGTCGTCGGCGATCCGTACCGCGTCGTCGTCCCCGTCGTGCGGGATGACCGTGACCACCGGGCCGGAGACCTCGGCCTGGGCGATGCGCATGCGGGGGTCGACGTCCGCGAAGAGCGTCGGCGCCACGTAGTAGCCCTCCTCAAGGCCCGCGGGGACCCGGGGACCACCGGTCACCAGCCGGGCGCCCTCCTCGATGCCCAGCTCGATGTACGACATCACCCGCTGCTGCCGCTCACGGCCGGCCATCGGCCCGATGCGGGTGTCCGGTGCCCCCGGGTCACCGACCTTCAGCGACGTGACGGCTTCCTGGGCCGCCGCGACGAACTCCTCGTACCGGCGGCGCGGGGCGAGGACGCGGGTCCGATCGGCGCACGTCCCCCCGTCGTCGCCGGGTGATGCGAACAGCCCCCGCACCGTCCGCGGGGCGTCGGCGTCGTCCAGGACGATCGCGGCCGCCTTGCCGCCCAGTTCCAGCCGGACCCGCTTGAGCTGCTCGCCGGCGAGGGCGGCGACGCGGCGGCCGGCCCGGGCGGAGCCGGTGAAGGCGATCGCGTCGACGTCCGGGTGGGTGACCAGGTACTCGCCGGTGTCCCGGTCGGCGGGCAGTACGCTCAGCGTGCCCTCGGGCAGTCCGGCCTCGGCGTACAGCTCGGCCAGCAGTCCCATGCCCAGCGAGTTCTCCGGCGTGACCTTCAGGATGACGGTGTTGCCCGCCAGGAGGGCCGGGGTCAGCTGCGCCGTGGCGGCCGCGAACGGGCACTGCCAGGGGATGACCGCCGCGACCACGCCGACCGGATCGCGCCGCACGATGGTGTCGAAACCCGGGGTGGGGTCACAGGGATGGACGGCCTCCTCCCAGCCGACTTCCCCGGCGGCCTTGAGGCAGGCGTCGACCCGCCGCGTGAGGGAGGCCTGCTCCGCATCGGTGAACCGGCGGGGCGTCCCGGTCGAGGCGGACACCCGTGCGGCCGCCTCCTGCGCACGCTCCTCGCGCAGCCCGTTCACCCGCCGGATCACCTCCTGCCGTTCCTTGGGGTCCAGATGCGGCCACGGCCCGCTGTTGAAGGCGGCGCGCGCCGTGGCGACGGCGGCGTCGGCGTCGCCCGGCGCGGCCTGGGCGGCGCGTCCGACCAGGGAGCGGTCGTGGGGTGAGCGGATGTCCAGCAGCCCGGGATGCGCCGGGGCGGTCCAGGCACCACCGATGTACAGCCTGTCGTAGACGATCATCGAGTGTTCCTCTCGGAGTCCGGGTCCGGGACGGTCCTGTCGCTCCGGGGAATCGACGGGATGCCCGATATAGGCTCGTTGGCAGTGATTTCCGTGATCAGCCCGCAGCGGCGCCCCACCGCGGGGCGGGCGGGCGGACCGCAGGACGGAGCCGGGAATGAGCGCAGCGCGCGGAGCGGGCGCCCGGGCGGCCGGGGGGACCGACGAGGCGCCGCGGCCCGGGCAGGGCCGCAGGCCGGCCGCCCTGGTCCGCGGCGAGGTGCTCGCGGCCGCGCGTGAACTGCTCCTCGCCGAGGGCATGGCCGCCTTCACCGTCGAGAAGGTGGCGCGGCGCTCCGGGGCGAGCCGGATGACCATCCACAAGTGGTGGCCGTCGCGGGGCGCACTGGCCCTCGACGCCTACGTCGCCGTCGTCGACGAGCGTCTGGTCTTCGAGGACACCGGCGACATCGAAGCGGACCTGACGGCCCACATGCGGAAGTTCGTGCGGCATCTGTGCGGCACCCCCGCGGGACGGGTCGTGTCCGAACTCATCGGCTGCGCCCAGACCGATCCCCCTCTCGGCGAGCTGTTCCGCGAGCGCTACTCCGGGCCGCGCCGCGCGCGCATGGCCGCCGTCCTGGAGCGGGCGCGGGACCGGGGCCAGCTGGCGGCGGACATCGATCCCCAGGCGCTGATCGACCAGTTGTGGGGGGCCTGCTACTTCCGGCTCCTGGTGGCCGACCACCCCGTCAGCGAGGGGTTCGCGGAGACCATCGTGCACCATCTGCTGCACGGCGTGGGCGGCCATGTCACGGACCCGGCATGAAGACGGCCTTGGTCTCCAGGTAGGCCTCCAGCCCCTCGGGGCCGCCCTCGCGCCCCAGGCCCGAGGACTTCCGGCCGCCGAACGGGACCGAAGGTGCCAGTTCGAATCCGTTGACGCTCAGCTGGCCGGTCGTCACCCGGCGTGCGACCTGGTAGGCGCGTTCGGGATCGGCGCCGTGGACGCTGCCGCTGAGGCCGAAGTCGGTGGCGTTGGCGATCGCCACCGCCTGGTCGACGTCCTCGTAGGCCTGGACGGTCACGACCGGGCCGAAGATCTCCTCGCGGGCGATCGTCATGCCGGGTTCGACGTCGGCGAACACCGTGGGCAGCACGTAGTGGCCGTGCTCGTGGCCCGGGCTGCGGCCGCCGCCGGTCACCACCCTCGCGCCCTCGCGGCGGCCGCTGTCGATGTAGCCCAGGACGCGGCGCAGCTGCCGTTCGTTGAGGACGGGGCCGACCTGCGTCGTACGGCTCCAGGGGTCGCCGGCCCTGAGCAGACGCACGCGGTCGGCGTACGCCCCGAGGACCTCCGCGATCCTGGAGCGCGGCGCGAGGATGCGGGTCTGGGCGAAGCAGATCTGTCCGGCGAAGGGCATGCTCAGTGGGGTGAGGGTGTCGAGGGTGTCCTGCAGGTCCACGTCGTCGAGCAGGATCGCGGCGGACTTGCCGCCCATTTCGAGGGTGACCCGGGCGAAGCGCTCCAGTGCGGCCGTGGCGACGGCGCGGCCCGTCGGCACGCTGCCGGTGAAGCTGATCTTGTCCACGCCGGGCGAGGCCACCAGCGTCTGCGACTCCTCGCGATCCGCCGTGATCACGTTGACGGCCCCCGGCGGCAGCCCGGCCGCCTCGGCGCACTCGGCGACCACCAGGGCGTCCAGCGGGCTCTCCGGCGGCGACTTCACGACCACCGTGCAGCCTGCCGCCAGGGCCGTGGGGATCTTGTGCGCGAAGATGTTGAAGGTGGCGTTCCACGGGGCGAACAGCGCGGCGACGCCGACGGGTTCACGGGTCACACGGGCGTGCCCCCGGGAGGTGGGACGGCGGTCCTCGAACGCGTACGAGCCGGCGAGCTTGGCGAAGTAGTCGAAGCGGCTCTGGCCGGCCTGGACGAGTCCCTCGGCGAAGGCGACCGGCGCCCCGACCTGGGCCGTCCACAGACGTGCCAGCAGCGGCAGCCGCCGGCGTACCCGGTCGGCCAGCTGTCTGAGGTGCGCGGCGCGTTCGGGCGCGGACATCCGCGGCCAGGGACCCTCGTCGAAGGCCGTGCGCGCGGCGGCGACCGCGCGTTCGACGTCCCGGGTGTCCGCGAGCGGCACGTGCAGCAACTCCTCCTCCGTGGAGGGGGAGACGATGGGTGTGCGGCGGGTCCCGCTCGGGGAGACCCAGCGGCCGCCGATGTAGAAGCCCTGGCCGGTTCCCGCGGAGACTGCTGAGGACAGGTAGAACATGGCGCTTCCCTGAGGTCGGCCGGACCGCCTCCACCCCATCGGCCGGATCCGGCGATATGAGCACAGTGTCAATATAGTACGTAAGGAATGTTTCACGGGAAACATTCTTTATCGGGCAATTTGGCGCACGGAAGTGGTGTACCGGGGCATGAAGACGTGAAGAGCGGAAGCCGCGCCCACCGGTCTCCCGTGGGCGCGGCTTCCGCTTCCGTGAGGTGCGCGACCGTCCAGTCGCTGGTCAGAGGCCTGCTGTGGCCGGTCGCCAGATGTTCGGCTGGTGTCGGGGGCCGGTCGAGGGCCGGTCCCCGGCCGGGGTGTTACCGGCCGCCGCCACCGCCGCCGCCGTGGCCGCCGCCGCCGCCGTGGCCACCGCCACCGCCACCGCCACCGCCGTGTTCGGCGTAGCTGACTGCTGAGGCTGGTGAGCTCGTCGGTGCCGCGACGGCCGCTGAGGCCGCACCCCCAAGGGCGAGCGCGAGGCCTGCCATTGCGGCGAGGGGCCACTTGGAAATACGCATGAGAACTCTCCTAGCCCGGTCGGTTCCTGGGCGTGGACGAGGTTCAAAGGCCGCTGCGCCGGACGGTAAGAGCGGCGCCCCACCGATCTGCGGGTTGTGAGGTCCCGCAGTCAAGTAGGTGATGTTCGAAATGTTGCCTTTGCCACTATTTGTCCACGCTCCCCACGCTGCGACTGTCAGGTCGTGACGTCAAGGAGCGAGCCTGGTAGTGCCACTACCAGGCTCAGGGGGAGGGGGTGCCGAGGGCGGGGACGTCAGTCGCTCGGCGAGTCGTCGTCGAAGGGCTCGTCACTCCACCGGAACCAGGCCCGGTCGTCCTCAATGTGGAGCAGGAACTCGGCCACGGGCCCCGAAGGCGAGCGCAGCGACACCGCACGCCGGACCTCGTCGTAGGCCGCCTCCCACGCGGCCCAGGGCTCGTCCTCCTCGGCCGGCGCGGTCATCGCCGTCTCCATCAGGGCGAGCTCGCGCGCGAACAGCGGCCGGACCCGGTCGAACGCCGCTGCGGGCTCGAACCGCCCCGACAACCACGGGAAGTCGGCCTCCTCGACCGTGATGTCCCCGACGGGTTCCCCGTCGCTCAGCACCCGCCAGATCCCGCCCACGAACCCCATCGTGTGCTCACCGGCCCTCAGTGGCCTCGGCGCCCGCCTGCTGCGGCTCCTCGTGCAGCGCCGAGTCGGCCGCGCCCCGGGTGAAGCCCGTGAAGGCCACGCGCAGCCCCGCGCGTTCGGGCGAGCAGCAGAAGGGCCCCGCGGTGGCGGCGGCGTCCGGGGACAGCGGCGCCAGCCGGACCAGCCGCCAGGGACCGTCGTCGCGGCGGGCACGGATCGTGAGGGCGTCACCGGAACGGCTGGCGCGCACGGTCACCGCGTGCCCGGCCCAGTCGGGCACCGGCGCGAGCGACCAGTCGGACACCCCGCGGGTGACCACCGCGCCGAGGTGCGGCACGCCGTCGGACATCTCGATCCCGGCCTTGACCCAGTTCTCGGCGTCGACGCGGATCATGAGCCCCGCCTGGTCGTACAGCGTGTCGAAGTCCGCGCGGAAGGTCACCTCCATCGACGTGTCCCCCGGGAAGGCGGTGAGCAGGGCGTGCCCGTCGTCGCGCACGAAGCCGTAACCGGTGGTGCGCCAGAAGTCGCTGCGGTCACGGGTGGTGACGAGCATCCCGGAAACGTCCGCCGTGGCCTCCTGCGGGGTGTTGAGCCACGTGGCCTCGTCCCAGTCGATCGGGCGCTGCTCGTTCATGGACCGTCCTTCCGGTCGGGCGGGCCTCTGGGCAGGGTGCGTCGGGGCCGCCGGTCGCGCGGGCGGCCCCAGCGTAGATCAGCGCTCCGACAGCGGGACACGGCCGGGGGTGACGGGGCGCGAGGGCGGGTCATTCCCGCTCGGGGCCGAAGGGCGGCACCTTCGTGGCGGGACCGGGTTCCGGGCCGCCCGACAGGGCCGAGGGCCGGTCGACCGCCCGTGGCTCGTACGACAGGCCGAGACCCAGCGGCTCCCTCCGTACGGTGATCAACGCCGCGTCGTCGCCGAGTCGGCCCCCGCAGTACAGGAGAAGGTCCTCGCGTACGTGCCGCACCAGGTCCTCCGGGGTCTGTTGACCCGGCCACGACGCGATGCGCTCGGCGAGGGGGTAGAAACGGCCGGAGGCGTCACGGGCCTCGGTGACCCCGTCGGTGTAGAGCAGCAGCATGTCGCCGGGTGCGAAGGGGAAGGTGTCCACGCCCGGGTGCGAGGGCTGCAGCAGCCCCAGGCCGATGGGCGGCGCGGGCTGCGTCGGGTCGAGGGGCGCGAGGCCGTCGGCGGCCAGCCGGTACGGGGACGGGTGGCCGCAGTTGAGGATGCGGACTTCCGGACGGTCGTCGGGGAAGTCGACGAGGATCGCGGTGATGAACGACTCGACCGCCGTGTCCTCCTCCAGGCCGTCGGCGCAGCCCTGCGCCGCCTTCCAGGACACCGTCGCCTCCAGGTGCGCGTACATCGCGGGCAGCGGCGGGGCCCGGTAGGCGACGCTGCGGAACGCCCCGAGCAGCAGTGAGGCGTCGCCGATCGCCGGCAGGCCCTTGCCGCGGACGTCCCCGATGAGCAGCCGGGTGCCGCCGGGCGTGCGCACCGCCGCGTACAGGTCGCCGCCGATCCGGGCCTGGTCCTCGGCGGCCTGGTAGTCGAAGGCGATCCGCAGCGGGCCGATGCGCTCCGGCAGGGGCTGCAGGACGACCTGCTGCGCGGCCTCCGCCACCGAGCGCACCTGTTGCAGCTCGGCCTGGTGCCGTTCGCGCAGCCGGCAGAAGAGCACGGTGAGGGCCGAGACGAGGACGAGCGCGATGATCTCGCTCTGCCGGTACGACGTGGTGATGGTGCCGTCGGCCACCGACACCACGGTGAGCGACGCCACCGCCAGGGCCCCGATGAGGGCGGTGAGCCGGAGCCCGCCGAACGACGCGGTCAGTGCCGGTGCCACCACCAGGAGCGGTCCCAGGTGCCCCTCCGTGGGGATCACCAGGTCGCTGATGACGATCGCCACGATCAGCAGCACCGGGACCGCGATCAGGGCAGGGGTCCGCTCGGCTGACCAGTACGTGCCTGCGCGTGGTGCAAAACGCATATCTCTTGCTTACACCCCTCCCGTCGCCCCCGCCCGTGGCGGGACCTCGGCGGGAACGGGGAGGAGCAGCGCCGTCACGTTGTCGTGCCCGCCGGCGTCGAGCGCGTACCCGACCAACGAGCGCGCGCCGTCCAGAAGCCCGCCGCCGGGGGAGCCGGGTGCGGGAGCCAGCCGGGCCCGCAGCGCCTCCGCGCCGGGGAGGTACCGCCACAGCCCGTCGGTGCACAGCAGGAGACGGCCGGGCACCGCCGGCCGGCTGCTGCGCACCCGCGGTACGGGCTCGCCGTTCCCGGCGCCCAGCCAGCCGGTCAGGACGTCGAGTTCGCCGGTGTCGTCCTCGGTCAGCGCGATGGCCAGGCCCTCGTCCGGCAGCCAGTACGCACGGCTGTCACCGATCCACGCACACCACAGGCCGTCCGGACCGGCGACGCCCGCGACGAAGGTGCAGGCCGGTGCCTCGTCCGGTGCCACGGCGAGTGCCGCGACCGCGCGTCCCGCGCGCCCGGTGGCGTCCTCGAGCGCGACCTCCGGTACGGTCCCCGCCCGCAACGCCGAGGCCAGCGCATCCGAGGCGACCTCGGCCGCGAGCAGGGCCGCCCGCTCGGACCGGGGTGACATGGAAACCCCGTCGCACACCACCCCGATCGTCCATGCGCCGGCCGTGGTCACGGCCATCGCGTCGGCGTTCACCTCACGTCGCTTCCCCCGGTCGCTGACGCCCGCCGCGCCGCCCGCGGATACCTCCACCCGCGACCGGAACGCCGCCTGGGCGACACCGCAGTCCCAGCAGTAACCGTCCGGGGCCACCGTCCCACCGCAGCGTTCGCACGTCGGCGTACCGCCCCCCTGTCGTCCGTCCATGACAGGACCCTACGAGGGGCCGTGCGCTACGGGAGGGGCGGGGCGGGACCGAGGTCAGGACGGCGCCTGGCGCAGCGGCTCCAGCGCCTTGGTCCAGGCCAGGACCTCGTCGAGGACGACGCCGAGCTCGCCCGCGCGGCGCGGGCCGGGCTCGAAGCGGCTCATGTCGGCGAAGTCGCGGAAGAGGGAGAGCGCCACCTGGGCACGCACGGTGGCCACCCGCAGCTCGGCCATCACCAGCCGCAGGTGCTCCACCGCGCGGCTGCCGCCGACGCTGCCGTACGCGACGAACCCGGCCGCCTTGTTGTTCCACTCGGCGAAGAGGTAGTCGATGGCGTTCTTGAGCGCCCCCGGGATCGAGTGGTTGTACTCGGCCGTCACGAAGACGTAGCCGTCGAAGGAGCCGATCTTCTCCGCCCACGTGAAGGTGTGCGGCCGGCTGTACTGGCCCAGTGACGGCGGCAGCGGTTCGTCGAGCAGCGGGAGGTCGTAGTCGGCGACGTCCACCAGTTCGTACTCGGCGTCGCCGCGCAGCGTGGCGTTCTCGTACACCCACCGGGCGACGGCCTCGCCGAGGCGCCTGGGGCGTGTGCTGCCGAGGATGATGGCGATCCTGGTCATGGCGTTGCTCCTGGACGGTCCTGGTCCGGTGGCCGGGCGGGGCGCCGGAGACGGCGGACCGGCGCGTGAGGCACCTTCCATGCGCGCCCGCCGGTGAACCCGGCGGGGCCGGCGGTTCACCCGATCGCCGTGACGGCGGGGCGTGCCGCGGCTCAGCGGGTCCGGGGCTCCAGGGAGATGCGGACCGTGATGCGCTTGCCCACCGGCTGCCGCTGCACGTCGTAGCCCTCGCACAGGGCCAGGATGATCTCCAGGCCGTGCTGGCCGATCCGTCCCGGCTCGGCGGCGCGGGCCAGAGGCAGGGTGCTGCTGGTGTCCCACACGGACACCAGCAGCGTCGCCGTGTCGACGTCCACCTCGAGGTCGAGCAGACCGGGGCCCGGAGCGTACTTGCAGGTGTTGGTGATCAGCTCGCTGACGACGAGCTGTGCGGTCTCGACCGTCTCCACCGGTACCGGGACGCCGTGCTCGCCCTGGACGCGGGCGAGGAACCCGCCGGTGAAGCGCCGCGCCGCGGAGATCGCCTCCGAGTCGCCCTCGTGCGCGAATCCGGCGTGGATGCACGGCCAGTCGGCCAGGTGGGCGGGGTGGCCGTCCAGCCTCGGTTCCATGGTGGTGCCTTTCGTACTGCTTCCCGGCCGGCCGCGCTCAGGCGCGGCCAGCCGTCCGTCTACCCCGTTTTCCGCGACTGACGCTCATCCGCTTCCGGTCGCGTTCACTGGCGGGGGAGCTTGGTGACGGTGTCCAGGTAGAAGGCGTCGATGCTGTGCACGGCGCGCTCGAAGTCGTCCAGGTTGACCGGCTTGGTGACGTACGCGTTGGCGTGCTGCCGGTAGGCGCCGGTCACGTCGTCGGGCGCCGCGGAGGTGGTGAGGACGACCACCGGGACCGCGCGCAGTTTCTCGTCGTTCTTGAGGATCGTGAGCAGCTCGTGGCCGTTCATCCGCGGCATGTTGAGGTCGAGGACGATCAGGTCGGGGAGCCGGTTGGCCGGGTCGCGCAGGTACTCCAGCGCCGCGAGGCCGTCCTCGACCTGGGTCAGGTTGCGGGCACCGCGCTCGGCGAGGGCGTCCCCGATCAGCATGGCGTCCGCGGGGTCGTCCTCGACCAGCAGCACATCGTGGGGGCGGGCGGGGGCGATCATCATCATTGGCTCCGGGTCCGGTCGGTGCGCCGCGGGGGACGGTGGGGGGTGTCGCTGGTCACCAGGCCGGGCCAGCGGCGGCGGGCGCCCTGGCGGCTGATGTTGCAGGCGCGGCCGATCTGGGGGTATCCGGCACCTGCGGCGGCCGCCTGCTCGGCCGCCTGGTTCTCCAGGTGCTCGACCGCCTGCTGGAGGAGGCTGAGCATGTACAGGTACGCCAGGGCGTCCCCGCGGGCTTCGGTACCGTCGTCGGTGGCCCCGGGGACGGCGAGCGGGCGCAGGGCACGACGGGCAAGGCTCCGGGCGAGGTCGTCGACCGCGCCGATCGCCAGGGCGGCGAGCTCGTCCTCCGGCAGGCGCGGAGCGAAGTGGGTGCCAGGCATGGCCCCCACCTTAGGACCTGCACAATCGCACGACAACAAGTGTTGTCGGTGGCCGATACAGTGGTTCCGTCCTCGGGCATCCGGCGGCGGCGAGCGAAGCGGAGGGCGCACAGCGTGGCAACGGGCGAGACGATCGTGCAGGCGGCCGGCAGGCCGGAGGCGGCGCGCGTGCCCGATGACGCCTCGGGCCCGGGACGGCTGTCGGCGTGGACCACCCGGCGGTGGCTCCGGGTGGGGGTGAGCCTCGCCCTCGCGGTGCTCGCCGCGCTCGGCGCGCTCGGCATCTGGGCGCTGGACCGCAGCTCGGCCCTGACCGACCAGCTGGTCGACGTGCGCTCCCCGGCCCTGGTCAACTCGGTCCGGCTGGAAGCGGCGCTGGTGAACCAGGAGACCGGTGTCCGCGGTTACGGGCTCAGCGGGCAGCGGGAGTTCCTCGACCCGTACACCCAGGGGCTGGCGGACGAGCGGACCGCCCTCGACCGGCTGCGTCCCCTCGTCCAGGGCGACGCGCGGGCCCGCGCCGACCTCGACGCCGTCGTGGACGCGGCCACCGCCTGGCAGGGGCTGATCGCACGGCCCGTCGCCTCCGCCTCGGCCACGCCGGGGGAGCCCGTGCCGCTCGCCACCGAGCGGGCAGACGAGGGCAGGGCCGCCTTCGACCGGGTCCGCGACGCCCTCGGCTCCCAGCAGGAGCACCTGCGGCAGGCCCGCATCACCGCCGGCACCCAGCTCGACGCCGCCGTGCGGCTGCGCAACGTGGTGTTCACCTCCATCGCCGCCGTCATCGTGCTGCTGGCCGTGCTCGTCTTCGAGGGCCTGCGCCGCGGCATCACCAGGCCCCTGGAGCTGCTGGGCACCGAGGTCCGGCACGTGACGCGGGGCCGCTTCGACCACCCCATCACCGTGAACGGCCCGGCCGACCTGCGCCGGCTCGGCGGGGACGTGGAGGGCATGCGGCGCCGGCTCGCGGAGGAGCTCTCCTTCGCCGAGCGGGCCCGGCAGCTCCTCGACGAGCAGTCCGCCGACCTCAAGCGCTCCAACGCCGAGCTGGAGCAGTTCGCCTACGTCGCCTCGCACGACCTGCAGGAGCCGCTGCGGAAGGTGTCGAGCTTCACCCAGCTCCTGCAGCGCCGCTACGGGGACCAGCTGGACGAGCGGGCCGACCAGTACATCGCGTTCGCCGTCGACGGCGCGAACCGCATGCAGACCCTCATCAACGACCTGCTGGCGTTCTCCCGGGTGGGCCGGGTCCACAACCAGCAGGGCACCGTGGACCTCGAGCGGATCGCCGGCGCGACGGAGGAGGCGCTGAGCGTCGCCCTGGAGGAGTCCGGCGCCGAGATCACCCGCGACCCGCTGCCCACCGTCGTCGGCGACACCACGCAACTGGGCATGCTCTGGCAGAACCTGATCTCCAACGCGGTGAAGTTCCGCCACCCCGACCGGGCACCGCGGATCCACGTCGCGGCCCGGCGCGACGGCGACCTGTGGCGGTTCTCCGTCACCGACAACGGCATCGGCATCGACCCCGAGTTCGCCGAGAAGGTCTTCGTGATCTTCCAGCGGCTGCACACCAAGGACGCCTATCCCGGCAACGGGATCGGGCTGGCCATGTGCAAGAAGATCGTCGAGTTCCACGGCGGCACCATCGGCATCGACCCGGAGTACGGCCCCGGTACCCGCATCGCCTTCACCCTCCCCGCACAGCGGCCCGACCCCGGGCAGGAGTCCGGAACCGCGTCCGGAACCGCGTCCGGAACCGCGTCCGCCGCCGCGGACGACGCCGGAGGCACGGGGGAGCCCCGACCGTGACGACACCCCCCACGCCGCTCAACCCTGTCGCGCACCACCGGATCCTGCTCGTCGAGGACGACGCCGGCGACGCCCTGCTGGTGACCGAGATGCTCGCCGACACCTCGCTGCGGTACACGCTCGTCTGGCACAAGACCCTGGCGGACGCCTGCTTCGAGCTGTCCGCGCGGGCC
Organism: Streptomyces sp. NPDC006207; assembly: GCF_040613835.1. Classification (NCBI taxonomy): domain Bacteria; kingdom Bacillati; phylum Actinomycetota; class Actinomycetes; order Kitasatosporales; family Streptomycetaceae; genus Streptomyces; species Streptomyces sp. NPDC006207. Next base: position 156,362 of record NZ_JBEXSX010000012.1, read on the forward strand.
GCCGACTGCGTCCTGCTCGACCTGCACCTGCCCGACGCAGCGGGCCCCGGTGCCGTCGCCGAGATCCAGCGCGCCGACCCGAACACCGCCGTCATCGTGCTGACGGGCCTGGCCGAGGGGCAGGCCGGTTCCGAGGCCCTGGCCACCGGCGCCCAGGACTACCTCGTCAAGGGCAAGGTCGAACCGGAACTCCTGCAGCGCGCCGTGCGCTACGCCGTCCAGCGCAAGCAGGCCGAACGGGCCGGCGCCGACCTGCAGGCCGGAAGGCTGCGCGCACAGGAGAACGCCCGCCTCGAACGGGGCCTGCTGCCGCAGCCCCTGCTGGCCACCCCCGCCGTCACCGCCACCAGCCGCTACCTCCCCGGGCGGGAGAGCGCCCTGCTGGGCGGCGACTTCCTCGACGTGGTGCAGACCGACGACGGGCGCGTCCACGCCGTGATCGGCGACGTCAGCGGCCACGGCCCCGACGCCGCGGCACTCGGCGTCTGCCTGCGCATCGCCTGGCGCGCGCTGACCCTGGGCGGCCACCGCGGCCCGGAACTCCTGCGCCTGCTGGAGCGCATGCTGGTCGCGGAACGTTCGCACCCCGACCTGTTCACCACGTGCACCCTGCTCACCCTGGACTTCGCCGCGTCCAGGGCCACGGTGCACCTGGCCGGGCATCACGAGCCCCTGCTGACCACCGGCGGCGTCACGCGACCGGTCCAGGCGGCCCACGGCGTCGCCCTCGGCATCGCACCGGGTCTTGACCAGTGGCCCGCCACGGCCTTGGACCTGCCGGAGCGGGGGACCCTGACGCTCTACACCGACGGCCTCATCGAAGGCCATGCCGGCCCCGGCGGTGAGCGGCTCGGCGCGGAGGGGCTGCTGCGCCTGCTGGCCCGCACCTCCGTGACGGCGCCCGACGCGCACCTCGACGCGCTGATCGGGCAGGTCCGTGACCTGGACGGGGAACGCCACACGGACGACCTGGCGGTGCTGCGCCTGGACTGGGGCGCGGCGGGTGACGGCGCGGCCGTGCCCGCCGACGGTTCAGCCGGCGCGGCGGTGAACGGCCGGGGCCACTGACTCCAGGCGCTCCAGGAGCAGTCCCTCGCGCGTGGACCAGGGGCAGATCTCCACGCTGTCCACCCCGCACATCTCCATCAGGGTCTCGGCCACCAGCGCCCCCGCCAGCGACTGGCCCGCGCGGTGCCGTGAGATGCCCGGGAGCTTGGCGCGCCCCGCCGGGCCCTTCGCGGCCAGGACGGGCACGATCTGCCGCACCTGCTTCAGCGTCAGCCGGTCCGGGCCCTCGTCGGAGGTGCCGCGGGCGGCCGCGAGCCGCGCCAGCTGGGTGAACGTCTTGGAGGAGGCCAGCACCCGTCCGTCCCGCGGCGCCCGCGGCAGCGCGTCGCCCAGTTCGCCGACCGACGCGCGTAGACGGTCGCGGACCTCGTGCAGCCGCCGCTTGGAGGTGACGGCGTCCACCAGGTCCCAGCGGCGGTTGACGGCGCGGGCTCCGAGGGGGAGCGAGTGGACCGCGTGCGGCTGCTCTCCGGTGCCGGCCGCGATCTCCAGCGTCCCGCCCCCGATGTCCAGCACCAGCAGCGGCCCACCGTCCCGGCCCGCCCACTCGCGGGCGGCCACGTAGGCCAGCCGGGCCTCCTCCTCGCCCGACAGCACCCGCAGCCGCATGCCCGTGGTCCGTGCGACCTGCGCGATGACCTCGTCGCGGTTCGGCGCGTCCCGGATGACGGAGGTGGCGAAGGCGTACACCGAGGGCAGCGAATGCCCGCCGTCGGCCGCCAGGGTCCGCGCCACCGCGTGCTGGACGCTGCGCACCCCCGACCTGTCGAGCCGTCCCGCCGCGTCGAGCGTCTCGTGCAGCCGCAGCCGCACCTTGCGTGCCAGTACCGGTTCCAGCGGCGAGCCGGCCCGTCGTTCCACGATCGTGAGCAGGGCGCTGTGGCACCCGACGTCGAGCACTCCCGTTCTGCGTACCTTCCTCTGCGTCTTCAAGCCCTACCTCCACCCCTCATCGACACCGCACCCTCCTCATTCCCCGGATCGACGGCTGTGCCTCCCCGGAGACGGGCGGGCGCCGTCCTATTCAGGGCCCCGCGGGCGCGCAAGTCAAGATCCTTTGACGAGATCGTTGCGGAGAGCACCCGATCGGTCACGGCCGCGCCGGTACGGCTCCGGGGGCTGGAGCGGCGAATTCCGCGCAGGTGGCGGCTGGTTGCGCCGTCACGGCGCCGTCACCGCGTTCTCACCGCGTTCTCACCGCGTCCTCACCGCGTCCTCACCGTGCCGGCTACGCCAGCTGCGCCAGTGCGGCCGCCGTCAGCGCGGTCACGCCCGCGGGGACGGCGAGCCGGGGATCGGGACGGAACCCGGGGGAGTGGTTCGGCGGCAGGGCCGCCATCTTGGCCGCGGCGCCCGTACCCGGGGTCCGCGCCCACTGCTCCGGGCCGACGCACCCGAGCATCCAGTAGGCGGTGCGCACCCCGGTCGCGCCGTGCAGACCGGCGCCGGCCGGGCCGTACAGCGGGAAGTCCTCGGTGGCCGTGGACGCGGGCCAGACGGCGACGCGGGCGGCGCCGAGGGTCCGCTCGTGAGCGCCCCGCACGGCGGCCGCGGTGCCGGGGTCGGCAAGCGTGGGCTGCGACTGCGCGAGGACCCGGACGGAGGGTTCGCGCGGGCAGCCGGAGGCCGCGCACTCGGCGGCGACGATGCGGTGCACGGCCGCCGTCACACGCTCCAGCGCCTCGTCGCCGAACGCGCGCACCGAGACCTCCAGCGTGGCCGAGGCGGGCACCACGTTGCCCCGGGTGCCGGCGTGGAGCGAGCCCACCGTCAGCACCACCTGCTCGGCCGGACTGGTCTCCCGCGACACCACGGTCTGCAGCCTCAGCACGATCGCGGCCGCGGCGACCACGGGGTCCACCGCCAGGTGCGGGCTGGCCGCGTGGCCGCCCGAGCCGTGCACGACGACCTCGAGCAGCCGGCTGCCCGCCAGCACCGGTCCGTGCGCGTGGGCGACCATCCCGGCCGGCAGCGGCGCGGTGTGCTGGGCCAGGACGACGTCGGGGACCGGGAAGCGGGTGTACAAGCCGTCCTCCAGCATGGCGCGGGCCCCGTCGAGGGTCTCCTCCGCGGGCTGGCCGACCGTCACCAGCGTGCCCGACCAGTGATCGGTGGCGCCGGCGAGCAGCGCCGCCGTACCGCCGAGGCACGCCAGGTGCAGGTCGTGGCCGCACGCGTGCATGACGGGCACCGGGCGGCCCTCGCCGTCGAGGGCGACGGCCTCGCTGGCGTACGGCAGACCGGTGGCCTCCAGGACCGGCAGCGCGTCCAGTTCGGCGCGCAGCATCACCACCGGGCCGGGGCCGTTGCGGAGCAGCAGGTTGCCGAGCATCGCCGCGGGCGGACCGGAGATCCGCCCCTGCTCCGCCTGCTCGGGGTCGCCCAGGCGCACCGCGCTCCACAGGTCGGCGGCCGCGCCGGGCTCGCCGTTGGCGCCCAGGCGCAGCGCGGCACAGGACCAGCAACCCTGCGTTCCGGCCGTCATGACCGGGCCCACGACCGCCTGGTCGCCGAAGGCCCAGGCGGGCAGCAGGCGCACGCCCTCGGGTACCCCGGCCTCGAGCAGCCGCAGGGCGGTCCCGGGGGCCCCGGTGGTCAGGACCACGTCGTAGCCGGCGAGGTCGTCCCAGCCGTCGTCGCCCGTCACGTCCCACCGGACGACCTCCACGGGGCAGCCCGCGCCCTCCAGCTCCGCCGCCTCGCGCAGCGCCTCGGCGAAGGGGTCGGCGCCCGGACCCGTGGCGGCCGGGAGCGCGAGCGCGGCGCAGCCGTTGCGGACCAGGCTCAGCGCGCACCACCGGGCCACCGGGTCGTCGCCCAGCACGGCGACGCGGGTGTCGCGGAAGCGCCGGAACCGGTTCCCGGCCTCCCCGGCGTAGTGGTCGATGTAGTCGACCTGCGCCGCGAAGCGCTCCGCCACCTCGGGAGCCAGTTCGTCGAGGCCGTCGCTGCCCGGGAGGACCTCGCGGGCGAAGCCCCTGGCGTACCGGGCGCCCACCAGCTCACCCACCATGCCCTGCTGCCGCTCGCCCAGGCCCGCGCAGATCTCCTCGACCCGGTTCGTCCCGTTCAGGTGGGGAACGACCAGCGTGGCGAACCGGTAGGCCGATCTGCCCCGCAGATTGAATCCACCGTGGCATCTACGCGTGTCGACCCGTTGCCGTGAAAAAGTCCGCCGGACTCCTCCGGCCGACTTCGGGCATTGCTCCACGAATGTGCGGAAGTCGGTGCGGAGCGGTGCGGGGAAACACGGCGCTTTCGCGCCTGCGCCCTAGCGCGGTCCGTCCGCCGGGTGGGGGCCCGGGATGCCCGCCGCGGGGCGGTCCGTTGCGGCAGGGGACGTACAGATGCGAGGACCCGGCGTAAAAACGCGCCGCGTCGGGTAAACAGGGCTCCGTGGCCGTCTCCGTCAGGAGGCGACTCCGGGTCACGCAGTCGGCGTGGCTCGGCGGCTGGCACGTGAAGGATGGACGCGGTGGCGACAGGCGTCGTGAAGTGGTTCAACTCGGAAAAGGGCTTCGGCTTCATCGCACAGGACGGAGGTGGCCCCGATGTGTTCGCGCACTACTCGAACATCGCCGGCAACGGCTACCGCGAACTGGTCGAGGGTGAGGCCGTGACGTTCGACGTCACCCAGGGACAGAAGGGACCGCAGGCGGAGAACATCATCCGCAACTGACGGTCCGCGACCGGGGTGGCCGGGTCGTCACCGGCAGCGCGCACATGGCTGCCGGAGAGGCCTGGCCACCCCGTCCCCGTCTTCGGCCCCGCCCCTGCCCCACTCGTGGACCCCGCCTCCGGGCCGGCGTCCGGGGCGAGGACACTGGGGCGGTATGACGCACTGGTACGAGCGACGCGACGTCGAGGACGGAATCGTCCGCATCAGCGAGCCGCACGCCCACGAGATCGTGAAGGCCAACGTGTGGTGGCTGCACGGCTCCGAACGCGACCTCGTGGTGGACGCCGGTCTCGGGGTGGTGCCCCTGCGCCGGGAGGTCCCGGACGTCTTCGCGAGGGAGCCGCTGCTGCTCCTCACCCACGCACACCTCGACCACGTCGGCGGCGCCCACGAGTTCACCGAGCGCGTCGCCCACACCGCGGACGCCGTGGCTCTGGCGCGCGGCGTGCCGGCGAGCCTGTACGGGCCCGAACTCGCCGAACGGCTCGGCACCGAGGACGTGGGCGCGTCCTTCCCGGACCTCCTCCTCGACGCCCTGCCCGGCCCCGGGTACGACCCCGGCAGCTACGGCATCGGCCCGGTGACCCTCACCCGCACCCTGAGCGGGGACGAGCGGATCGACCTCGGCGACCGAACCCTCACCGTCCTCCACCTCCCGGGGCACACGCCGGGCTCCGTCGCCCTCCTCGAGGAGCGCACGGGGGCGCTGTACTCCGGCGATGCCGTCTACGACGGCTACCTCGTCGACGACCTGCCCGAGTCCGACGTGACGGCCTACCGGCGCACCGCGGCCTTCCTCGCCGACCTGGACGTCTCCGTTGTCCACCCCGGCCACGGGCGGAGCTTCGGCCGTGACCGGCTGCGCGAGGTGGCGGAGCGCTACCTGCGCCGCAGCGCTCCCGCGGACCGCTCCTGACCGTGCTCCGCCGGGGTCAGCGGGCCGCGGGTACGGGTGGGGGCCTCAGGCCAGCCGCAGGGTGACGTAGGCGATGGTGTCCCCGGGCAGCACGTAGCGTTCGACCTCGACGAAGCCCCGCGCCTCCGCGAAACGCAGCCCCTCGGTGTTGGACGCCAGGACGACCGTCTCGACCGCCGCCGCGCCCAACTCGCGCGCCCGGTCGATCCCCCGGGTGTAGAGCCGCATGCCGAAGCCCTGCCCCCGGTGGTCGGGCAGCACCCGGGCGATGACCGTGGCCGTGGCCTCCTCGCCGGTGGGCGGCCGCACGGTCGTGCAGCCCACGACGGCGTCACCGAGGTAGGCGACCTCCAGGTGGTTGCGCTGCGATCGCTCGCGCACGTCGTCGAGGGAGAGCGGGCCGGTGGGGATGATCGTGTTGTGGACGAACCGCCAGTCCTCGAGCATGGCGTCGCCATGGGGCCGTTCGATGCGAAGGGTCGACATCGCAGCAGGAAACCGGTGGACGGCGAGCGGCGTCAACCGCATTTGCCGGAGGCCGGACGGCCTGCGACGCGTCGCGCGGCGCGGTGGGGGAGCGCAGCGGTTAGCGTGGGCCGGGATCCGGAGGAGAGCCCTGGTGCAGACCACCCTTGCCGTGTTGTTCGCGCTGCTCGCGGCCGTCAGCAACGCCCTGGCCACCGTGCTCCAGCGCTACGCGGCCCGCACGGTCCCGCTCTCGGTGGGGCTGCGTCCGGCCCTCATGGGCGAACTGCTGCGCAAGCCCGTGTGGCTCGCCGGATTCGGCGCGGTGATCGCGGCGGCCGCGTTCCAGGCCCTGGCCCTGCTCAACGGCGCGCTCTCGCTCGTCCAGCCGCTGTTCGTCCTGGAGTTGCCCTTCGCCCTGTTCATCGGCGGCCTGGTGCTGCGCCGCCGGCTTCCGCCGCGTGGCTGGGCCGCCGTCGCCGCCATGGTGGTGGGGCTGGGCGTGGGGCTGTGGGCCGCGTCACCGAGCGGCGGGGTCGACCGGCCGCGCACCGGCCTGTGGGCGATGGCGGTGCCGAGTTGTGCCGCCGCCGTCCTGGTGCTGGTCGGCACCGCCGTCCGGCGTCCCGAGGGCCGGGTGCGCGCCGCCTGCTTCGGGCTGTCGGCGGCCATCTGCTACGCGCTGACCGCCGGGCTCCTGAAGGACGCCACGCAGGTGTGGGCCACCGACGGTGCGGCCGCCTTCTTCACCGCGTGGCAGACCTACGGCTTCGCGCTCGTCGGGGTCGCGGCCGTCTTCCTCCTGGAGAACGCCATGCAGTCCGGTCCCCTGGTGGCCTCCCAGCCCGCGCTGACGCTGGGGGACGCGACCGTGAGCCTCGCGCTGGGCGTGACGGTGTTCGAGGAGCGCCTGCGGGGAGGCTGGTGGCTCCTGCCCATGCTGCTGGGCGCGCTGCTCGTGGTGGCGGGCGCGTTCGTCCTGGTCCGGGTCCCGCTCGTCCGCACGCTGGTGGCGCCGGACGCACCCCGCTGAGCGGCACCCGGCGGGCGTCCGCGGTCCGCCCCGCCGCGCGTTCAGTCGAAGCCGAGATCCCGCAGATTGGTCTTCGCCAGCTCCACGATCTCGTCCGCCCGCCCGGACAGGATCGTTCGGGTCGCGAAGAGCGTGAACCCCTTGAGCTGGCCGTAGGTGATCTTCGGGGGCAGCGACAGCTCGTGGCGCGCGGTACGGGCGTCGACCAGCGCGGGGCCGTCGTGGTCGAGCGCGGCCGAGAGCGCCTCGGCGAGCTGGCCCGGCTGTTCGGCCCTGGCGCCGAACAGCCCCGCCGCCCGGGCGACCCCGGCGTAGTCCGCCTCGCCCAGGTCGGTGCCGAAGTTGACGATGCCCGCGGCCTTCATCTCCAGCTCCACGAAGGAGAGCGCGGTGTTGTTGAAGACCACGATCTTGACGGGCAGGTTCAGCTGACGGAGTGTGAGCAGCTCCCCGAGGAGCATGCTCAGGCCGCCGTCTCCGCACAGGGCCACGACCTGGCGTCCCGGATGGGAGGCCTGGACGCCGATGGCGTGCGGCAGGGCGTTGGCCATCGTGCCGTGGTTGAACGAGCCGATGAGCCGCCGGTGGCCGTTCATCGTCAGGTAGCGGGCCGCCCACACCGTGGGGGTGCCGACGTCGGCGGTGAAGACGGCGTCCGGGGTCGTGAGCTTGTCGACGGTGGCGGCGACGTGCTGGGGGTGCATGGGGGAGTCCGAAGGACCGGCCGCCGCGAGGTGGTCCAGCCGGCCGCGCACCTTCCGGTAGTGGCCGGTCATCCGGTCGGCGAAGGACCGGTCGGCCCGGGGACGGAGCAGCGGGAGCAGCGCGGCGGCGGTGTCCTTGACGGTGCCGACCAGCGGCACGTCGACGTCGGTGCGCCGCCCGATGTGCTCGCCGCGGACGTCGACCTGGACGACCGGCACGTCGGGGCCCGGGTAGAACTGGCGGTACGGGAAGTCGGTGCCGAGCATCAGCAGCGCGTCGCAGTGCTCCATCGCCCGGTAGCCGGAGCTGTAGCCGATCAGGCCGGTCAGACCCACGTCGTACGGGTTGTCGTGCTCCAGGAACTCCTTGCCGCGCAGCGCGTGCACCGTCGGCGCCTTCAGCGCGTCGGCCAGGGCCACCGCCTCGTCGTGCGCGTCGTGGCAGCCCGCGCCGCCGAGGATGGTGACCCGTTCCGCCCTGTTGAGGACCTCCGCGGCGCGGGCAAGGGCGGCGTCGTCCGGCCGCACGTGCGAGGAGGTCCCGACCACGGGCCGGGGCGGGACAGGCAGGTCGATGCCGGCCAGGAACAGCTCGCCCGGGATCACCAGCACCGCGACGCCCCTGCGCTCCAGCGCCGAGCGCATCGCGATGCGCAGCAGCCGCGGGACCTGCTCCGGCAGGCTCGCCATCTCGCGGTAGACGCTGCACTCGCGGAACAGTTCCTGCGGATGCGTCTCCTGGAAGTACTCGCCGCCGATCTCGGCCCGCGGGATGTGCGCGGCGATCGCCAGCACCGGCACACGGCTGCGCTGTGCGTCGAACAGCCCGTTGATGAGGTGCAGGTTCCCCGGTCCGCAGCTGCCCGCCGCCACCGCGAGCCGTCCGGTGACCGCGGCCTCGCCCGCCGCGGCGAAGGCCGCGGTCTCCTCGTGCCGCACGTGGGCCCACGCGACGGTCCCGTTGCGGCGCAGGGCGTCGGTGAAGCCGTTCAGCGAGTCCCCCGGCAGGCCGTACACCCGCCGTACACCGGAGGATGCGAGAGCCGCGACCATGACATCTGCGACGGTGGTACCCAAGAGGACTCCCTGGCGGCTCGTCGGAACGGCGCGGTGCCCGCGGCACCCCGGACATTTTGTGACATCCCGTCCGGTCCGCGGGAGCGACACGGCGCTCAGAGGATCTGCAGGGTCTCGCCGGGACGCGGCGCGTGAGGCGCCGGGGCGCCGGGGCGCCGGGCGGAGCCTTGTCAGATCCACCCGCGGCGGGTGGCCTCCATGGCGATCTGGAAACGCGTCTGGGCGCCGAAGCGCTGCATGAGCCGGGTGACGTGGCGCTGGACGGTCCGTTCGCTCCAACCCAGGGCGCGGCCGGCCGATTTGTCGGTGGCGCCCGCGGCGAGCAGCGTCAGCAGTTTCGCCTCCTCGGCGGACAGCCCGTCCGGCGCCGGCTCCAGCCTTCCCGGGGAGGCGCCGTTCGCCGGGAGGCGTACCTGAACCGCGCGCTCCCAGACCGCCTCGAAGAGGGCGATCAGCGCGTCGAGCAGGGGGGAGGGGTGGATCAGGTAGGACGCCGTCACCGCGTCGTCGCCGGGGCGCAGCAGGGGGATGATGGCCAGCCGGTCGTCGGAGATGGCCAGCTTCATCGGCAGGCCGGCCGCGACCCGGGCCTGTTCGCCGTGCCGGACGCCGACGGTGACGTCCGCGAGCCAGCCGGGCAGGGCGAGCACGGTGCTGTCGTAGATGACGCGGTAGGCGACGCCGCGCTTGAGCAGTTCGAGCTCGATCGGGTTGGGCTCGGTGTGCTCCTCGACCGACGCGTACGGCGGCCGGTCGAAGCCCCGGACCTGCGTGCGCGTGCTCTGCTGGAGCTGCGCCCAGCGGCGGTTGACGTCGTCCCGCCCCGAGACGACCTCGACCAGCTCGCCGGGGTTCACGAACCGCGTGCCCGCGCGGTACAGGTCCATCAGGCCGGAGACATGGGAGCGCACGTCGTTCAACGCCCGTTCCCTGTCGCGCAGTACGGCTTCCAGGGCGCTGTCCGGTGAGACCGCGGCGTAGGTGACGGGGCGTCCGGTGGAGCGCACGGCGAGGCCGAGGGAGACCAGCGACCGCACGCTGCGCCGCGTCGCGGGAGCGGGCAGCCGGCAGTCGTGGGCCAGGTCTGCGACCGTGGCGTGTACCCGGCGCACGAGGGACTCGTACACCGATTCGTCCTGCCGGCTCAGGCCGATGGATTCGAGCATGGTCCGCGGTCCGCCTTCGTGCTCTCTTCATGTGTCGTACTTCCGTCACCTGACGGGAAGTCGCCCGGCGATCATCTTGTCAGCCCGGTGAACCGGATGTCAGCGTTCCCCGCGGTACGTCGACATTCCGGTTCGAGGACGTGGACACACGTCGCACGAAGGAGCGCCCATGCCGCCGCCCGCCCGCCGCTCGCTCCGACAACGGCGCCACCGCGTCTGGTTGCCGGCCCTCGGGTTGTGCACGCTGCTGCTCACGGCGCTCCCGGCCGCGGCACAGGAGAACGGTCCGGTGGCGCCGGGCCCGGTGAAGGCCGGCCGGGAGAAGATCGACCCCACGCTGCTGCGCAGGATGGACGCCGTCCGGGCACGGGGTGACGGACGCGTCGAGGCGGCCGTGGTGCTGCGCGACCGCGCAGGACTCCCCGGGCAGGCCGCGGACCCGGGCGCGGTGCGGGACGAACTCACCCGCAGCGCACGGTCCGTGCAGTCCCCGGTCGTGGACCTCGTCGAGTCGCGCGGCGACCAGGTGCTCAACACCTTCTGGCTGAAGAACATGGTCCTGGTGAAGGTCACGCCGCAGACCCTCCAGGAGCTCGCCTCCCTCGCCCCGGTCGACCACATCATCCCCAACTTCACCCTCCAGGCGCCCCCTGCCGAGCCGGACAAGGACGCCAAGGCGACCCGCGCGGCGGCCGCCGCGCCGAGCACCTGGGGCCTGACGAAGATCGGCGTCGACAAGGTGCGCGCCGAGCAGGGGCCCACCGGCGAGGGCGTGCGCGTCGCCGTCCTGGACACCGGCGTCGACATCGACCACCCCGACCTCGCCGGGAAGCTCACCACCGACGACGCCAAGGACCCTGCCCACCCCGGCGGCTGGCTGGAGTTCAGCGGGACCGGTGAGCCCGTGGCCTCCCTCCCGCACGACAGCAGCTACCACGGCACCCACGTGGCGGGCACCATCGCGGGCGGCGACGCCTCGGGCACCGCGATCGGCGTCGCACCGGGCGCCGACCTCATGGCCGGACTGATCATCCCCGGCGGCTCGGGCACGCTCGCCCAGGTGATCGCGGGCATGGAGTGGGCGATCGCCCCGTACGACGCCGAGGGCAGGCCCGCAGGCGAACCCGCCGACGTGGTCAGCATGTCGCTCGGGGCCGAGGGCTACGCGGACGAACTGATCGAGCCCACCCGGAACATCTACCGCGCCGGCGTGTTCCCCTCCTTTGCCATCGGCAACCAGTGCGTCAGCGGCTCCGCCAGCCCCGGCAACGTGTACGAGGCCGTGTCCGTCGGGGCCACCGATGACGCCGACGACGTGGCCGACTTCTCCTGCGGCGAGGTCGTCGACCGCAGCGACTGGATCGACGCGCCCGCCGAATGGCCGCAGTCGTACGTGGTGCCTGACGTCTCCGCCCCCGGCGTGGACGTCCTGTCCACCCTCCCGGGTGGCGAGTACGGGCTGCTCAGCGGCACCTCCATGGCCACGCCCCATGTGTCCGGCACGGTCGCGCTGATGCTCCAGGCGCGCCCCGGCCTCACCGTCGACGACGCCCTCGGCATCCTCACCGGCACCTCCTTCTTCGACCAGCGCTACGGCGCGCGCCCCAACCCGCGCTACGGCTGGGGCCGCATCGACGCCTACGCCGCGGTGAAGGAGGCCGCGCTGCGCAGCGGCGTGCGCGGCACGGTCAAGGACACCAGGACCGGCCGTCCGCTGGCCGGAGTCACCGTCGCCCTCACCAGTACCGGACGCACCGTCACCACCGGCGCCGACGGCCGGTTCGAGCTGCGCCTCGCCGCCGGCCCGCACGAACTGCGGCTCACCCGCTTCGGCTACGTGGCGCAGGAGATCACCGCGCGGGTGCGGACCGACCGGTACACCGACGTCTCCCCGCGGCTCGACCGGACCCGCCGCGGGGTGATCACCGGCCGGGTCACCTTCGGCCCGACGGGCTCCACGGTGCCCGGGGCGACCGTCACCGTCCTCGACGTCCCCGACCCGCTGAAGGCGACGACCGACCGCGAGGGCCGCTACACCATCCGCGACGTCCCCGTCGGCGCCTACGAAGTGTCCGCGAACGCCTCGGGGATCTCCCGCTCCAAGCCCGTACGGGTCGTCGTCCGCGGATCGGGTCCTGCGGCCCGCGCCGCCCTGCAACTGCCCCGGCCGTCCGCGACCGAACGCGTGTCGCTGACCTCCGAGGGCAAGCAGGGCAACCATGAGGCGTGGTGGCCCAAGCTGAGCGCCGACGGCTCCGCGATGGCCTTCGCCAGCCCGGCCTCCAACTTCGCCCCCGGCGACACCAACGGCGAACTCGACGTCTTCGTCACCGACCTGAACACCGGGGAGACCGAACGCGTGTCGGTCGCCTCCGACGGCGCCCAGGCCGACAGCTTCTCCCTGACGCCCACGCTCAGCGCCGACGCGCGGTGGGTCGGCTTCAACAGCGGCGCCACCAACCTCGTGCCCGGCGACACCAACCAGCAGACCGACAGCTTCGTGCACGACCGCAGGACCGGCACCACCGAGCGCGTGTCCGTCGCCTCCGACGACACCCAGGGCAACGGGCTGTCCTCCGCCCCCGCCCTCAGCGCCGACGGGCGCTACGCGGTGTTCAACAGCGACGCCGACAACCTGGTGCCCGGCGACACCAACAACACCACCGACGTCTTCGTCCGCGACCGGCAGACCGGCACCACCAGCCGGATCTCGCAAGGCGCCGACGGCGGTCCCGGCGACGGCGCCTCCAGGGAGCAGTCGGTCAGCGCCGACGGACGCTACGTCGCCTTCCAGAGCGCCGCGGGCAACCTGGTGCCCGGCGACACCGACGGCGAACTCGACGTCTTCGTCCGCGACCGGCAGACCGGCACCACCACCCTGGTGCCCGGCCCGCGGCCCGGCGAGAACACCGGTCCCGTGATCAGCGCCGACGGCCGGGTCGTCGCCTTCACCAACAACTGGCAGCTCTTCACCCAGGACCTGCGGACCGGCACCTCCGAGCAGGTCTCCGTGAACTCCGCCGAGGCCCCGGCCGACGACTGGGCCTTCGCGCCCGCGCTGAGCGACGACGGCAGCAAGGTCGCCTTCTACAGCTACGCGACCAACCTCGCCACCGTCGACACCAACCGGCAGGTGGACGTCTTCGTCCGCGACCGCACGGCCGGTACGACCGAGCGCGTGTCCACCGGTCTGGAGGGGGCGGAGGCCGACGGCGCGTCCGACCTCCCCTCCCTCAGCGGGGACGGGCGGTACGTGGCGTTCGAGAGCGCCGCGACGAACCTCGTCGCCGACGACACCAACCGCCGGTACGACGTCTTCGTCCACGACCGGGTCGCGGGCCCGGAACCGGTCTTCGCGCTGAGCGGGCTGTCCGTGACCCCGCACGGCGCCCGGGCCGGCAAGGCGGTGCACGTCTCCGCCCGCGTCAAGAACGTCGGCGAGCGGACCGGTGACTACGAGGCCGTGCTCCTGGTCGGGGACGCGGTCGAGCAGCGCAGCACGGTCCGCGTCCGGGCCGGGCACGACGTCCGCGTCGAGTTCACCGTGCGCCGTGGCACGGCCGGTACCTACAGCGTCCGGCTCGGCGCGCTGACGGGGGAGTTCACCGTACGGAAGTGATTCCTGCGAGCGGCCGACACAGGCGGTCCCGCGCCCGGGCTCCCCGGGCGCGGGACCGCCGCGTTCGTCGTCCCCTGTTCGTCGTTCCTCGTTCCTCGTTCCGCATTCCTCGTTCCGGCGGCCGTTCCGTGCCGACGGCGATGACGGCTCAGCAGGGCTGTTTGGCCCAGATGGTCTTGCCCTCCTGGGTGTGGCGGCAGCCCCAGCGCTGGGTGAGCTGGGCGACGATGAACAGTCCGCGGCCGCTCTCGTCGAGGGTGCGGGCCCGCCGCAGGTGCGGCGTGGTGCTGCTGCTGTCGGAGACTTCGCAGGTCAGGCCGTCGTCGTGGCGGATGAGACGGAGCCGGACCGGCGGAAGGGCGTGGCGGATGGCGTTGGTGACGAGTTCGCTGACGATGAGTTCCGTCGTCGGTGTGGCGTCCGGAAGCCCCCAGGCGGCGAGCTTCCCCGCCACGTGCTTGCGCGCGTGGGAGACGGCGGCGGGGTCGGCCGTCAGGTCCCAGGTGGCGACGGCGCAGCTGTCGAAGGTGCGGGTACGGGCGGCGAGGACCGCGGTGCAGGGCCGGTCGGCCTCGGGCAGGGCGCGCAGGACGGAGCGGCACACGGCGTCGAGGGTGGGGCCTTCCTGCCGGACGCTGGTGAGGGTGCGCAGCAGTTCCTCGGTGGCCGGCCCGCCGAGGCGGGTGTCGGTGTGCACCAGCAGGAGACTGCCCGCGGGCAGGTCCAGCTCGGTGGCCTCGGAGGACGGCCGTGCCTTCCCCAGGGGCCGGGACGGCGGGAGCACGACCGTCGTGACCGCGCCGTCGGGAGTGAGGACGACCGGCGTGGGGTGCCCGGCGCCGGCGAGCGAACACCGGCCGGACACCGGGTCGTAGACCGCGTACAGGCAGGCGGCGCTGACGCCCGTGCCCGCGGGGCGCAGCCGGCCGAGCACGTCGTCGAGATGGGTGAGCAACTCGTCCGGCTGGAGGTCGATGTCGGCCAGCGTGCGCACCGCCGCCCGCAGTTCGGCGGCCGCCTCGCCCGCCGCCGACCCGTCCTGGGCGGAGACCGAGCCGGCCACGAGGGCGACCCGGGCGCCGGGCAGCGGGATGGCGTCGAGCCAGTGGGCACTCGGCCCGGAATGGTCGCAGGCGGGCAGGCAGCGGCCGACGACCTCCACCGCCGCCGACCGCGGCAGGGACGTGACCGGAAGGCCGTCGGGGGGCGCCGGGGCGATCTTGTTCCCGTCGTGCGAGGGTTCCGCCGACGCCGTGACGGCGGGTTCCGCGGAGAAGCACGACCCCGCGGCCGCGCACTGCCGGCGCTGCAGCCACAGGCGGACCCGGCACAGGACGAGGCTGAGGGCGAAGGACAGCGCGGCCGCCAGGATGACCACGGTCCGCCCGCCCACCGACACCCCGCGGATCGCGAAGCCGTAGATCACCACGCTGGCGGCGAGCGTGGCGGCGCCGATGACGAAGGTGCGCCTGACGGGCAGCAGGGAGGCTGCCACGAGGGGCACGAACGCCGAGTACTGCGACCATCGGACCAGGCCGCCCGAGGACGCTTCCAGCTGGACCGCGCAGATGGCCCCGAGGTAGCCGAGGAGCAGCAGGGGGCCGATGCCCCACGGGAACCGGAGCGCGGTCATGCTCGCCAGCACCCTGCCGTGACCGGTGCGTCCGTTCGCCCGCACCGTCCGCCCGCCGTTCACGGGGCGGCCTCCGCCGGATGGTGCGACCGCGGGGCGGGCGGGCCCTGGCCGGCGCCCGGCACGGACGGGCGCTGCACCGCCACCATCGCGAGGTCGTCGTCGAGGTGCCGCCCGGTGTGGGCGTCCAGGTCCTCGCCGACGTTCCGCAGCAGTTCGTCCGGCGCCTCCCAGCTCCAGGTGCCGGCCCGTTCGTGGAGCGGGTAGAAGCCGCCCGAGGCGTCCCGGGCCTCGATGGCGCCGTCGGTGTACAGCAGGAGGGTGTCCCCGGCGCCGAACGCGAAGGTGTCGAGGTGGTAGTCGTCCGGGGCGTCGCCCGCCAGCCCGAAGGGCGGTGCGGGCCGGTGCGCCTCCAAGGTGGTGACCCGGCCGCAGTGCCGCACCAGCGGCAGCGGGTGCCCGCAGCTGACGACCCGTACGACGTCGGTGTCGTCGGGGACCTCCACCAGGAGGGCGGTGACGAAGCGCTCACCGGCCTCGGGGTCGGCCTCGGTGAGCTGGGCCAGATGCCTTTCGACACTGAGTTCCAGCGAGGCCGCCAGCCCGGGCAGGGTCGCGTGGTGGTGGGCGGCCTCGCGGAACGCGCAGAGGAGGACGGACGCGTCCTCCACGGCCGGCAGCCCCTTGCCGCGGACGTCGCCGATCAGGAACCTCGTCGTCCCGCCGGTGCGGGCGGCGCCGAACAGGTCCCCGCCCACCAGGGCGTGCGCGGCGGCCGCACGGTAGACGGAGGCGACCCGCAGCGGGCCCATGCGTGGCGGGATCGGCCGCAGCAACACCCGTTGGGCCGCTTCGGAAACCGCCCGCACCTCGTTGAGTTCCCTCAGGTCGCGGTCGTGCAGCGTGCGCGCGGCGATGACGAAGCCGGAGACCGCCAGCAGCGCACCGATGTGGATGGGCAGGACCGACGAGTGCAGCAGCCCGTCGTGGCGGTCGACGACCAGCATCGCGGCGCTGGCGACGAGGGCCACGAACGCGGTGAACCGGGCGCGCGCGAACGCGGCCGTAGAGGTGGGGGCGGCCACCAGCAGCGGGGACAGGTGGATGGCCACGGGGGCGACGGACCCGGCCAGGGTGATCGCCGCGATCAGTCCGGCCGGCAGGGACACCTGGGTGTGGATGCCCGGCTTGGGGACGCGCTCGCCGGCCCGGCCGGCGCGCCTGAGGTGCCTCCCCCGTCCGCCGGCGAGCCGCGCTCCGGATGGGCGGATGCGGGCCCCTGCCTGCCCTGTTGTCGGGACGGGGGAAGAGAAGAGATTCATGGGGGGTCCTGCGGGTGGTTCGTACGCCGTGCGCGGACGCGACGCATGCGGTGCGCCTGCGTCTTCCGGCACGGTGGGAACGCGTGGCCGCGTCCCTGCGGACGGACGGGACGTCACCCGGCCCGGTGGGGGTCCGGCCGGTCGGCCGGGACGGTCAAGGGCGGCCTGCGCGGGGGGACCGGGACGCGGCCGCCCTGGTGGGGCCGTACGGGGCGGGCGGTAACACCGGCAGCCGCCGGTCCATGACGGGGCATCCGTCGCCGCCGGGCGCCAGGGGCGGGTGAACGGAGCCCACACTGGCTGTGTCCGGACACCGGCAGGCGCGCGGACTCGTCTGGATCATGGCTCCACCGTCCTCACTTTGCCGCATCGTGGAAGCCATTGCCGCAATGCGGTATCCACTGTGCGACCCGCATGGGACATCGTCAAGGCAACCGGGTCGGCGCCGGGACGCGGCGGGTGCGCGCCGCGTGCGCTAGCCGTCGTTGCCCCGCCACATCCGCCCCTCGGCGATGGCCGACGCGCAGTCGATCGCCTGGACCGCGAGGTCCTTGGCCCGGGCGGAGGTGACACGGTGCGAGGGTCCCCCGAGGCTCACCGCCGCGATCACCCGGCCGTCGCTGGAGCGGACCGGGACGGCCAGTGAGTTCAGGCCGGGCTCGAGCTCCTCCTCGGAGAACGCCCAGCCCTGCTCCCTGACCTCCTCGAGCTGCCCCCGCAGGACCGCCGGGTCCACCACGGTCCGCGGGGTACGGGCCGTCAGGCCCTCGTCCAGGACGAGGGCGAGGACCTCCGGGTCGAAGGCCATGAAGACCTTGCCCGCCGCGCTGGGCTGCAGGGGCATGACCTGGCCGACGTGGCCCCGGTAGACGATCGAGTGCGTCGACTGCGCCCAGATCACGGTGACGCGCCTGCCGCTCTGCCGGACCTGCAGGCCGCAGCACTCGCCGCACCGGTCCCGCAGGGCCGTCACCAGAGGTCTGGCCGTGGCGATGAGGTCCGAGGCGGCGGTGGCCGCGGCCGACCAGGCGATCACCCGCAGACCGATGCTGTAGGCGGTCCCCTCGCGCTGGAGGAGGTTCTCCCGGACGAGCGTGCGCAGGATGCGTGCGACGGTGGAGGACGGCAGCCCGGTCCTGCGGACGATCTCCGACGCCTGGAGGCGGGGGGTGGTCGCGGAGAAGCAGTCCAGGATCTGGGCGGACTTCTGGACCACCTGCACGGAGCCGTTCGCCGCCCCGTTGCGATCGCGATCGGCGCTCATGGGCGCATCGCCTTCTCTCGTCCTCGCATGGCGGGAAGCGGTCCCGCATCGTGGCACCTCCCTACTGTCGGTGCCGTGCTGCGAGGGGTCAAGCAAGGCGGCCCTTGCCGTGCGGGGCTGGGCCGCCGCAGGTCAGGACCGGTCGAAGGTCGCGGGCACCGGCAGCGTGGACCACCGTGGCACCGGCCAGGCGACGACGAAGGCGCGGCCGACCACGTCGTCCAGGGGCACGAAGCCCCCTCCGGGTTCGTTCACGTGGGCGCGTGAGTCCCACGAGGCGTCGCGGTGGTCGCCCATCACCCACAGGTGGCCCTCGGGGACCGTGACCTTTCCGACCGGGAGGTCGTCGCACGGCGTGGCGCCGGGGTAGACGTACGGCTCGTCCAGCGGCTTCCCGTTCACCATGACCGGCTCGCCGCGCTCACACTCCACGGTGTCGCCGCCGACCGCGATCACGCGTTTGATGAGGTCCCGCTCGTCGGAGGAGGGCGCCAGTCCGATGAATGCGAACGCCTTGGTGATCACGTTGCCGCCGCTCTGCTGCGGCTGGCCGTTCAGCCAGCCGCCGGGATCGCGGAAGACGACCACCTCGCCGCGCTGTGGGGTCGCCCCGAACCACGGGGTGAGCTTGTCGACCAGGACCCGGTCGCCCACCTGCAGGGTGTTCTGCATGGAACCCGACGGGATGGAGAAGGCCTGCACGAAGAAGGTCTTGATCCCCAGGGCCATGACCAGTGCCACGACGACGAGGATCGGCAGCTCCTGCCACCAGGGACGCTGCGCCCGGACCCTTCGGGGCCGTCTCCGGCGGGCCGGCGCCTCCGGTGCGCCCTCCCCGGTGCCGCGGAACCCCGTCCGGCCGTCCTCCCCAGCGGTCATGCCTGCTCCTTCACGGTGTCGGTACGACGGGCGCGGTACGTGCCCGTACACCTGAACGATCAGGAGTTCCCGCCCCGCTCTCCCGCGGGCGGGGAACCGGGGCACCGGCCCGCGCGTGGTGAAAGGACATGATCGGGAAGAACGACGCGACCGCCGTGGCCGCACATCTGGCAGCGGTCTGGTGCGTGGGCTGCGCGCTGACCGCCGTCCAGTTCCAGGCGGTGCTCTTCGCGCTGTTCCTCGGCAGGCCGGCGGTCCTGGCGGTCGTGCTCGCCTGCGGGGTGGCCCTGGCGGCGGCCCTGCTCGCAGGGCTGGCCCGCGCCGCCCGGCCCGTCGTGCCGCTCACCCGACGGGCGGCGGGGTTGTGGGGCTGGACGGCCGGGGTGTACGCGTCCGGAACCGCCGGGGCGCTCGCCGTGGCCGTGGTGCTCCACCACGTCGGCCACCTGGCGGACCGGGGCGTGCTGTTCGCCGCGGGAGGGACCTGTCACGCGCTCGCCGCCGCCTTCCTCCTGCCCGGCGCCAGGGCCCGGCTCACCGCTCTCGCCGCGGCCGGCGTCCTCGCGGCGGGCGGGGCGTACGCCGCCTGGGACGCCGCACGCCCGCCCACCCTCGACGCATGGCTGAGCGCCAACGGCGTGGACCGCGCCCTGCTGCGAGTCGGTGACCCGCCGCCCGGCTACACGCTGCACGTCGGGGGCGCGAGCGCCGACGGTTTCGGCGCCCGCTACGAGAGCACCGACTCCCCGGCCCTGGGCCTCCAGGTCGAACGCGCCGGACACGACACGCGGCGCGTCGACGCGCGCGGCTGCCCCGTTCCGTTCGGCCAGGAGATCCGCTGCCGCGACGACGGGGGCGGCCGCCTGCTGATCGTCCACGGCGGCGACCACCCCACCCGTGAACTGCGGCTGCGTCGCGACGACCTGGTCCACACCGTCACCCTGCAAGGGTCCGGCGAGGCCGGGCTCCCCGCGGCCCGCCTGGTCCTGTCGACGCTCCGGCCGGCGACGCGCGCCGAACTCGCCGCTCTGGTGGAGCTGCCGATGCCGGGCTGACGGCGCCCGTTCCCGGTGGGCCGGGGCGGCGCCCCGGCCCACCGGACGTACCGTCAGCGGCATTCGCCCGCCGGGCGGTTGCGGGTCACCAGGTCGAAGGACGTGGTGGTCGTGTCCAGCCACAGCACACGGCCGCCGGTGGCGGCCACCGCGTGCGTCTGCCGGCCCGGGGCGCACGAGACGCGGCCCAGCGGCGCGCCCTCGGACGTGTACTGGTAGAGCTTCGTGTCCAGGTACGGCAGGCCCGTCGGGGCCATCGGGTCGACCGTGAGCGTGACGGCCGTGTCCGACGCGGTCAGGGTCCAGGCCCCGATGGTCGCGGACGAGGTCGCGGGGATGACGTCCGTGGTGCCCGTGGCGTCGAGGCCGCTCCTGCGCAGGGCCGACTGCCCCTCGTCGAAGGGGTCCTCGTCGGCGAGCCAGTACACGCCGGAGGAGGTCGCCACGGGCGGGCTGGTCCACACCGCGCGGCCCGGGGTGCCGAGCGCGGTCCTGCCCGTCCGCGTGTCGTAGACGTCGACGACGGCGCGCCGGTGGCCGGGGTCGTCGCCCCACCAGCCGCTGACGGTGTAGGCGATGCGCCCGTCCTTCACGGAGGGCGACTCGGCCCGGACGTCCGCGTCCCCCGCGGTGGCGTCGGGACGGTTCAGCGGGACGGTGCGCGGGGCGGGGTCGGAGCCCTTGAGGTAGCGGAGGGTGGTGTGGGCCTGGTCGTCGTTCTCGTACCAGGCGACCGTGTCGCCGTCCATGCTCAGGCTGCCGATCGAGGCGGAGGAGGTGCTGTAGAGCCGCTTCGCCGGGCCGCCGGTCACGGGGGCGGACATGAGGTCGTAGGTGTCGCCGACGGCGAGCCACACCACGCGCTTGCCGTCGGTCACGGGGCTGAGGTGGTAGCGCCCGTCCTCCGGTGAGACCTGGCGGGGCCTGCCCTTGCCGTCGGTGCGGCCGGTCCACACGGAGTACGGTGCCGCGCTGTCGGCGCTGGAGCGGGGGACCGCCCACCAGCCGCCGCCCGTGGCGGGCCCGATGTCATTGGCGAGACCGGTCTCCAGGGTCCCGAGCCGGCCGAGCAGGACGTCGCTGTCGAGGCCCAGGTCCTGCTCCCAGCCGGGGACGATGCCATGGGTGTCGAAGGCCTTCTTCACCTTGGCCAGGCGGTCGCCCTTGACGTGCAGCGACCTGGCGGCGGCGATGACGGCGTCGCGTCCCTCGGTGAAGCCGTCGAGGGGGGTGATGTAGGAGGTGAGGGCCTTGTAGACGATCTGGTCGGCGAGTTCGCCGCCGAGGCTCTCGCGGATGTCCCACAGCGCACCGCCGAAGATGTGCGAGTTCAGATGCACACCTCCCTGGTCGTTGCGCGAGCCGAGCGGCATGCTGATGAAGTCCGCGGTGCCCGCACCGTCGTTGAGGTCGCGGAAGGCGCACTCCTTCGGCGTCAGCGTGCGGCACAGGTCGCCGCCGATCAGACCGGCGTCCGGGTCGTCCATGCGCGTGCGGCTGACGGTGACGTCGATGGCGTTGCCGAGGTAGTCGGCGATGGCCTCGTTCATGGCGCCGGACTGGCCGGCGTAGACGAGGTCGGCGGTGTGCTCGACCACGCCGTGGGTCATCTCGTGGCCGACGACGTCCAGGTCGGAGGCGAGGGAGCGGTACTCGTCGTCACCGGTGCCGTAGACCATCTTGCTGCCGTCCCAGAAGGCGTTCACCCAGGGGTAGCCGAGTTCGGCGGTGACGCCGACGAGGGAGTTGATGGCCATGCCGTCGTCGTCGAGGCTGTCGCGCCGGAAGGTGCCGCGGTAGAACTCGTACACCTTCCCTGCCGCCCAGTGGGCGTCCACCGCGCCGCTGTCGGTCATCTCCTGCGGCGCCTTCGTGGTCGGCATCGCGAACGGGACCACGCCTTCCGGCCACTCGCCGTCGAGGTCCATCCACCACAGGCTGGAGGCGTCCCAGGTCTGGATGACGTTGTGGGTCTTGGTGTCGGCCATGTGCGCGGTGTCGCGCAGCAGGTACTGACCGGTGGCGGCGTCCTTGCTGAGGTTCAGCGGCACGGTGGTGCCGCTGAGCAGCCTGCCGCTGCCGGTGACGCCCGCCGGTGCGGTAGCGGGAGCGGTGGAAGTCGCGGCTCTCGTCGAAGCGCCGTTCCCTGCCGCTCCGGTGGCGGGTGCCGCGGCCGTGAGGGTGCGCAGCGCTCCGGCCTCGAAGCGGAGGACGCCGGTGGCGGCGTCGACGTAGACCTCCTGGACCACGGGGGCGCCGGTGGCGGGGTCGGTGCCGCGCACGGTGATGTGGCGGGCGAGCACGCCCTTGCCGGTGGGCAGCACGGTCAGCCCGCGGTCGGTGCCGGTCAGACCGGCCGTGGTCGCGGAGCGGGACGGTGCGGCCCCGCCGCCGGTTGCACGCGGCCCGCGGGCGAGGGAGTCCGCCACCTGGCGCACGGCGCGCTGCACGGCGGTGGGGGCCGGGAGGGTGGGGCGGGTGGTGTCGAGGTCGAGGGCGGTGAAGTAGGAGCCGGAGGTGCCGGTGACGGTGCGTTTGCCGTCCTTGTGGTTCATGCGGACGACGTACTGGGCGCCCAGGACGGGGATGCCGCGGTACTTCTGGCCCAGGCGGACGGTCTCGGTGCCGTC